>SLGA01000214.1 GCA_007123985.1 Balneolaceae bacterium
TCAATTGATTTAAATAAAAATAATATAGGGGTTTACGATAATATTTTATCAAGGTTTAGTTCGTTCGATATCGAAATAGAATCTGATTCAATAAATATAGTAAATGGTCAGTTAATCAATTTAGATTCAAGTGAAGGGAGACCGGTGAATGTAACTTTGCTAAATAATAACACGTTAGTCGGTACAGGTTCTTTTCAAGAAAAGCGTGTTAGATATTTTAATCTTGATGGAAGTATTAAAAAATCCGTCGGAGATTTGCCTTTAGTTGAATCAAAAAACTCAAATTTCTCTTTTTTTACTGTTAATCGAAGATTTCCAGATAATATTTTACAACATGCTTACCAAAGCAAAATAGAGTCTAGGCCAGATGGTCATTTTTTTGCAATAGCCGCTCGGCATGCAAATTTAATTGAAATCTATAACCATCCGGGTGAAAAAGTAGTTGAGATCAGAGACATAATAAACGCTGTACCCAAAATAGATATTATAAATGTTCAGGGGAATTCGGTTCTGAATCAAGGGGTTGAAGATTTTCATTTTGGATACATTGATCTGAAAGTAAGCGATAGCAAAATTTATGGCTTGTTCTCTGGCAGAAAAAATGCTGATGGAAATGCATACTTAGGTAATGAAATTCACATTTTTAATTGGGAAGGAGAATTGCTTAAAATTTTAGAGTTAAATGAATATTTAATTGCAATAGAAGTGGATGAGGTGGCATCCATGATTTATGGAATTGAACATTATCCGGGGTTGAGCGTTAATATTTATGATTTTACAGGTATAAATTGAAAGAGTTTATAAGCATAGTTGAACTATGTTTCATCTGCACTGCAATATGCTGATGCAATTTGATTGCATCAGCTATCTTCATTTCAGATCTCTCCGGGCTCCACTACCTCAAACTCCTCCACAAACACCAGCTCACAGGCGCCGTTTCCGGTATCGGTTCGGGTGAGTGAGCTTACCCAGTGCCAGCCGTCTGCCGATTCGGCGCGCACCAGCTTGCCACTGAAATTTACCAAATCTCCTTTTCGTGCTCTTTTCATAGCCCGTTCAATTTCTCTGTTAGCGGGGATCATGTGCATATTTGCGCTGGACGTTTCGATCTCGCGGCGGGGAATAGGAAATTGCTGCACACGCCAGTAGTAGAAGCGGTTATTTTGGCGGATGTTGATTTGGTTGTAAACGGCTTCGTCTGACATACGCCCCCAGCCCAGGGCAAAATCCACCGGGGAAAGATCCGATTCGCGCCCCCAGCTATAATTTTTTCGGGCGAGAACCCTTGCCTGTATCTCAAATTCAGCAAGCGGAGTGATGAAATAGTCGTTATGCATAAACATGGGAGCATTGGTTATGTTTACCTGATGGGGCTCCTCCGGCGCCAAAATACCCGGACCATAGCTCACATCACTGCCAAGCGGCCAAAATCTGATCAGGCTAATAACAATGATCAGCACAAACAGAGTGGTTGTAATGTTTTTCACACTGAGTGTCATTTCTCTTTACTTAAACTTTTTAATCTTGCACCGTAATCCACAAGATAACGTTCATACGGCTTATCGAGCAGCTCAGAGCTGATCAAAAAATCGGCAGATGATCTGCTGCATGCCAGAGGTATGTTATATACAATGGCAATCCGAAGAAGAGCTTTTACATCCACATCATGGGGCTGTGCCTGCAGCGGATCCCAGAAAAATATGAGGATATCGAGCTGTCCTTCTGCAATAGCTGCCCCAAGCTGCTGATCACCGCCCAGCGGTCCGCTCATAAATCGGCGTACAGGGAGCCCAAGCTTTTCGGAGATGAGTCCGCCCGTTGTGCCCGTTCCAAAAAGTTCATGTTCTGAAAGAATTTTTTTGTTGTATTCAGCCCAGTCGAGCAGATCGGGTTTTCGGTAATCATGGGCAACCAGCGCAATGCGTTTTTTTACTTTCATTTCGGATGTGCTGGAAGCGATACTTGGGTGAGTCTTAGTGTCCATAAGATATAAGTTTATTAGCCGGTTACGATTTGAGGCTCCATACATCCAATGATGCTCTAATTTGAGGTAAAGTCAAAGCATAAATTGAATCCGGATCGAAGTAAGAATTTGAAAACAAATTCATGTGATTTTTTTGATGAAAATATTAAACCGTTCACTCTTATTACACAGCTCAGTGTACACACACGGAATATATCTAAGCTGCATAATGGAAAATAATTGAGCCAATTAAATAAAAAGTTCGTGATATAGGTTGATTGTCAAAATCGTTCAGAAATCTAATAACGAATTAAAAATAAAGTAGTTTTATGCTCAATAAATTAAAAGATTTGGCCGCACAGGCACAGCAAATGGGAAATGCCATGCAGTTTGATCCATCCAGATTTGATGACCCTATCGCCATGCAAATACAGTGGAACCGAATAGGCAGGTCCAATTCGAATTTCAAAGCAAGAAATCTTAAAGAGGTTGCACCCGGCCGATTGGAATATAAAAGCAGTACAGGCGCGAAAGTGTTCAGTCTGATTTTTATAGTAGTAGGACTAATCATCCCGGTTTGGTTTTTCTTCTCGTATTTTGATACAGCAGAAGGGTTAGCTGAAGTGATCTTTCCCCTCGTATTCGGTGCAATATTTATTGGCACAGGCTACTTTCTGTATGTAAGCAAGACCAAACCGATCGTTTTCGATAAAAATTCAGGCCATTTTTGGACCGGAAAAAACGAACCAGGTACAAGTACAGATCAAAAAAATACAGTCAGATTTTCGGATATCCATGCTGTGCAGCTGCTTTCACAGTACGTTCGGGGAGACAAACGCTCGTACTATGTGTACGAAACCAACCTTGTACTAAAGGATACCAATCGTATTAACATTGTTAGCCAGGGTGGGGCTCAGCAGAGTAACATGCAAGATGCACAGCAAATTGCAAATTTCATCGGCGTTCCGCTATGGAGTGCTCTGTAATCGAATTAAAAAACTACAGATAATTAGCTTGTAAATATAAACAGCACAAGTGTGTCACTTGTGCTGTTTTTCTGCTTATCCCATTATTTGCGCGCCTGTTTATACTTTTCTTCTCTTTTCATCTGTAAAATCCGTACTCGCCATTTTGGTCAGAATCGGTGTATCTTTATCTGTATAAAATGAAAACCTATAACGATTAAATTACCCAAAATAATTATGGCAGTAGAACGCACATTAACCATCCTGAAACCGGACTGCGTACGCAAAAATCTAATTGGCGAAGTTACCCGCCGTATTCAGGAAGCAGGATTCAAAATTGTAGCAATGAAATTGACCCGCCTAACCAAAGATACCGCCGGCGGATTCTATGACGTTCATAGAGAGCGTCCATTCTTTGGTGAATTAACCGATTTTATGAGCAGCGGCCCATGTGTTCCAATGATCCTGGAAAAAGAGAATGCAGTTGCTGATTTTCGTGAGTTTATCGGCGCAACCAATCCGGCCGAAGCAGCCGAGGGGACCATCCGTGCAGATTTTGCCGACAGTGTTGGGGAAAATATTGTTCACGGCTCCGATTCTGTTGAGAACGGAAAAATTGAAGGCGCCTACTTTTTTGCAGAATCAGAAGTAGTTGCGAACGAAGCTTAATCCATTCGTCAGGTCTCCCTGAATCAAATCAGGGAGATTTTTTTTGGAATTTTCGCCTTTTGCTTAGGTATATTCAGCATAAATAACTTCTAACCGATTCTTCCGATTATGCTGAACTCTATTTATTCAATTCTATTCACTGGTACTTTGTTTTTTTTAATGGCTGCATGTGCCGACAGAAAAGCAGAAACAGAAACCGAACTCCCGCATTCACTTCAACCCGATTCAGAAATTGAACGTGTAATAGTAGGTGCTGAAATTCTGATTGATCGCCATCTTGAGGAATTATCCGATCAACGAATTGGCCTGGTAATGAACCCCACAGCAAGAATCGGAGATGTGCATGTGCTCGATTCACTGTTGGTTTTAGATGTTAATATTACTGCATTATTTGCCCCTGAGCACGGATTTCGGGGAGAGGCCGGTGCCGGAGAGCTAATTGAGGATGGGATCGATCAGGAATCGGGGTTGCCCGTTTTCTCCCTTTATGGCGAAACCCGGAAACCAACCCCTGAAATGCTTGATCACGTGGATCTGCTGATTTTCGACATGCAGGATGTTGGAGCTCGATTTTACACATATATCGCCACGCTGGGACTTGTAATTGAAGCAGCCGCTGAAGCGGGGGTGCCTGTTTGGGTGCTCGATCGTCCCAACCCTATCGGTGGAAATTACGTTAGCGGATGGATGATGGAGGATGAATTTCAATCATTTGTAGGGCCATACCCCATACCAATAGCGCATGGACTCACTATGGGAGAAATCGCTAAAATGATGATTGGTGAAAGATGGATAGATTTTGATAATGCGCCAGATTTAAAAATAATAGAGATGGAAGGATGGAACCGTGATATGCGTTGGTACCGCACCGGACTTAATTGGGTGCCCCCGTCTCCAAATTTACCAACATTCAGCCATGCGTATCTCTATTTGGGGACCGTTTTTTTCGAAGGTACAACTCTATCCGAGGGGCGCGGAACAGCCAATCCTTTCCTCACTATGGGCGATCCGTCTACAAATTTAAGTGATGATGACCTCGAAAGGCTGCGTGCAATCTCATCCAATCTACGTATTGACGAGGTAGAGTTCACGCCGGTTTCCATCCCGGGAGTGGCACCCACTCCGAAACATCAGGATGTCGTATGTTTTGGTATTCAGGCAGATATAACCGGATTCGATTTCGATCCTGTACTTGCAGGGCTCGATATGTTTGTCACCGTTGTAAGAGCTACCGCTGATTATGAAACCCGTTCATTTTTGTATCGGCTTACAGGTTCACGAGAAATTGATAAACTGCTGAGTGGTGAAATGGAAGTAAACGATTTAAACTTTCAACTGGATGACTATCTTGAGCAACGGAAACCATATCTGCTTTATGATTAATGAATCGAATCATAATGGCCGAAAACTATAAACATACACAAATCGGTTATTTTACAATCGCTGTTTTCAGTGTGGTATTTTTGATCGTCCTTTCAGTTTATGCTGGTGAAAATCTCGCCGATGGTGAAGGAAGGGTGTTGCCGGTTACCCTGCTGATATTATTGCTCTTTTTAATAAACTTCTCAACGTTAACGGTTAAAGTTACACGGAATGAGATTATCTGGTACTTTGGTCCGGGGTTGTGGAAATTCCGGCTGAAACTTGATGAGGTACAGGCTGTTGCTGTAATACGTTCTTCAATTTGGGAAGGAGTGGGAATTCGCTGGAATCCATACAAAGGTATGCTCTTCAATGTGTCGGGTCAGCATGCAGTTAAAATCATCAGGAAGAATGTTAAAAGCACACGTATTGGAACCAACCAACCGCAAGAATTGCTTCAGGCAATCCGGCAATCAGCCGGTTTTACCGGGCAGCAGGTTCGATTATAAACATTATTTTGAGCGATTGATTCTCTGTTTCTGCCATTCATAACAAACCAATGCCGCACTTACAGATGCATTTAGAGACTCCACACCATTCTCCATTGGGATAGACAGAAGAAAATCGCAATGTTCACCGGTTTTTTTCCGCATTCCACGGCCCTCATTACCAATAACAAATGCCATAGGTACATCAAACTTCTGTTCCCAAAGCATAGAATCACCGCTCATATCCAGGCCGGCAACCCAAAATTGGTTCTCTTTGAGCTGAAGAATTGCCTGGTTTAAGTTCACAGCCCTCACGATTGGAATTCTTCCTGCAGTACCTGCACTGGTTTTGAAAACCGCAGCATTTACTGGAGCTTGCCTGTGTTTTGGTACGATTATAGCATTGATACCTGAAGCTGCAGCAGTTCTGAGAATAGCACCAAAATTATGCGGATCTTCAATTTCATCGAGCAGTAGAACTGCAGTATTATTATCCGGTTTAAAGGAAATCAGCCAATCTTCAAACTCCGCATATTCAACACGGCTGATAGCCGCCACAACCCCCTGATCGTTCACCCGTCCTACCAGGTCAAAAAGTTTTGTGCCAGGAACGTCAACCACCGGAATGCGGTTTTTCGAGCAGAGATCGGCAATCTTTGAAAGTGAGCCACTCCCTACATTTTTTTTGAGGTACACTTTATCCACCTGCTGCGGATTTGTTAAGAGAAGTTCTTCAACAGGTTTTCTGCCGTAAATAAATTGATTTTGATCGTCCAAACGAGAAATAATTTTTTACTTGTTTGCGAAAGTTTGAATAAGTAAAATAGAAAAAATAGAGGCCAAACCGATGACCGGAAATTCTAAAAAAACAAGCTTTGAATTTGTTAAACGTAATCCCAAAAACGAGAAGGGCAGGGGTGTATCGAACAGAAGAATTTGGTCGTTGGTGCGTCATACCCACACTCTGTTGCCGCTACTATCGGGTGCAGTGCAGGTTTTTTCCGGTTTGATTTTGGTGAGCAGTGCGATTTTAGGATTGATTGAGCCGATCTGGCTTTCTGCCTTTTTGAGTTTACTCGGCAGCATTTTAAGTATGGCTGGTGTTTTTCTTATCTATCACACCATTACCAGGCAGGATAGTTTTGACGGATTACTGAATCAGGCTATAAGAAGGGTGATTAACTCACAAAATTAAACTTATGCCGAATTCATCATCGGATGCAGAAAAGATTGAACTCTATAAGCAGGTTCATCTCCGGTCAAAAAAAGAGCTTTCCGAAGAAGAAAAAATTCCATTCCTCGAAAAAAAACGCCGTTCAAAATGGATTCAGCTTGGTCTCAATATTTCGATCATAATTCTCTTTATGTATATGTATTATCAGGGGCTTACCACATTTGGTGATTGGTTCTACTATTTGCTCTTTGGCGTTTTTTCACTGAATTTACTTCTGATCTACTTTCAGGTTAAACAGATAAACTTTTTGATCGAGCACATGCAATCAGAAAGGGATCGCGGCTTTAAAGCTTGATTCTGCAAACCGGAATAAACAAAAGGAGCTTCAGATTAAACTATTTGGAAAACCATTTCTGATTATTGCTCATCGCGGTGCAAGCAGATATGCCCCTGAAAATACACTGGCCGCATTCAAGCTTGCGCATGCCATGAACGCTGATATGATTGAGCTGGATGTTCTGCTTACAAGTGATGGAGTACCGGTTGTGTTCCATGATGTTGATGTGAGAAAACTGACCAATGGCAAAGGGAAGGTTTCGGATTTAAGTTTCAGTGAGTTGAAGAAACTTGATGCAGGGATAACGTTTTCAAAAGATTTTAAGCATGAAAGAATCCCATCGCTCAAGGCTGTTTTAGACTGGCTGCCGGCAGAGATGCTCCTGAATATTGAGATTAAACCTGAAGCAGTTTCAGAGAGCAGGGCGGGTGGAATAGAGGAAAAAGTAATTCAACTGATTGAACAAATGAACCTGGAGAATCGTGTTTTACTCTCAAGTTTTAACTACACGGCTGTGAAAAGGTTTAAGCAGATCAACAGCGAAATACAAACAGGATTACTTTATGAGGCGGGACAATCACGTGGCAGAGGTCCATCAGAACTAATAAAAGAGTATGAGGCGAATTTTTTTCACTGCAGTTCACGGAAGATGACAAAAAAATGGCGAATGGAACTCAATGATCATAAAATTCCATACCTGGTTTATACCATAAACAGAAAATGGGCAATGAAAAGATGGTTAAAGCATGGAGCAGCAGGTATATTCAGTGACAGGCCGGATCTGCTAAAGGAAGTTTATCTGAATAATTTGCGGTAATCCAATCAGCCATAAAAAACTTTTTTGTGCAGAATGGCTATTTGGTTTGAATGGCAGTTCTGAGCCTGCTATTTTCTTTTTTCCTCAACGAACATCCATTCGAGCATGGCAACAAAATATATTTTCATCACAGGTGGTGTAACATCGTCACTCGGGAAAGGCATTATTTGCGCATCTCTCGGGAGGTTATTGGTAGCAAGAGGGTTACGGGTTACCGTACAAAAACTGGATCCATACATTAACGTAGATCCCGGCACCATGAATCCCTACGAACATGGTGAAGTGTATGTAACCGACGACGGTGCCGAAACCGATCTTGATCTTGGCCACTATGAACGCTTTTTGAGTATCCGTACGTCGCAGCAGAATAATGTTACAACAGGCCGAGTTTACTTCGATGTAATAACGAAAGAACGGCAGGGAACCTATCTGGGCAAAACCGTGCAGGTAATCCCTCACATTACGGATGAAATAAAAGCCCATGTTACGCGGCTGGGTGAATCGGAAAATTTCGACATTGTGATTGTAGAGATTGGCGGTACCGTGGGCGACATTGAAAGTTTGCCGTACATTGAGGCGATGAGACAACTGCGTTATGATGTTGGCAGGAAAAATACATTGTCAATTCATTTAACTCTTGTGCCATATCTGGCTGCAGCCGGCGAGCTGAAAACTAAACCTACCCAGCATTCAGTTAAAACACTTTCAGAAAGCGGGCTGAGCCCCGATATACTGGTATGTCGTTCGGAATATCCGCTTGATGAGACTATCAGGCGGAAAATAGCTCAGTTCTGTAATGTTGAAATAGAGGATGTAATTGCCTCGCTTGATGCGGAAAGTATTTATGAAGTACCCTTACTTATGCAGGATGAAGGGCTCGACAGCAGGGTGATAGATAAATTGAACCTGCCAGCAAAAAATGCCGACCTGGTGCAGTGGAAGCAATTTGTTGATAAAGTAAAACATCCCAAAACTGAAACAACAATTGCTCTTGTAGGTAAGTACGTTGAGCATCATGATGCTTACAAATCCATCGTTGAAGCACTTATACATGGTGGGGCATTGAACGATTCTCGTGTCAGTATCAAATGGGTACAGTCAGACTATGTGAATGATGAAAATGTGGCGGATTTACTTTCGGGTGTTTCCGGTATTCTGGTAGCCCCTGGTTTTGGTGACAGAGGCATTGATGGTAAATTGAGTGCGGTAAAATATGCCAGAACGAATGGTATACCGTTTTTTGGAATTTGCCTCGGAATGCAATGTGCTGTGATTGAATTTGCAAGAAATTGCGCTGACTTGGATGGAGCTAACAGTACAGAATTTAATGAATCCACTCCATATCCTGTAATTGATTACATGCCGGATCAGCGTGAAATAACAGACAAAGGCGGTACTATGAGGCTGGGGCAATACGAGTGCAAACTAAGCGACGGTTCCAATGCACGAAAAGCCTATGGAGACGAATTTATCAGGGAAAGGCACCGGCATCGTTTTGAGTTGAACAACGATTTACGCGACACTCTCCAGCAGAATGGCCTGGTTGTATCAGGTGTAAATCCCGAAAGAGACCTTGTGGAAATCATTGAGATAGAAAACCACCCATGGTTCGTTGGTGTTCAGTTTCATCCGGAATTGAAAAGCACAGTGAATGAACCTCATCCGCTTTTTGCTTCTTTTATAAAAGCCTCTTTGTTTCACAAAGAGGGATATTCAAATGTTCAAAGTGAACAAAATCAACCGGTTTAATTTGTCTGAGCAGGATATTTATATAAATAAACTACGTAACCGGGCGTGTGCTGTAATAGTAAGTGACGACTGGATCCTACTTGCAAAGCACAATTCTCCAACCAGGAAAGAGCCGATTTGGATGCCTCCGGGTGGTGGTATTGAATTTGGCGAGCCCGCAAAAGATGCACTTATCCGTGAGGTTAAGGAAGAGACCGGTCTTATTGTTGAACCAACACGTCTGATTTGGGTTCATGAATATTTAGACACTCCCTATCATGCTATAGAATTCTATTTTGAATGCTCTATTGCCGGGGGTGCGCTTAAACTCGGAGAAGACCCAGAGCACTCTAAAGACAATCAAATTTTACTGGATCTCAAATTTATACCGTTCACCGATACTTCCAATCTCCCGATTTATCCTGCTTTCTTAAAAGAGAGCTGTAAAAACAGCGGTAAACTTCCCGAAAATGTTGTTCATGTGATTACCAGTCCGGAAGTGTAACGTTACAAGGGATTGATGCTCAATTCAATTCACTGTTTCTGATTTATTCTGATTCAAATCGTGTAGGCCCGCACAGCTTTTCTTATATTTGCACCGAAAACTACAACTATATAAACCTTCAATGCGATACCTACTACTTTTCATCTTCTCACTAACTTTTTTTGCCTGTTCACAGCAACCTGAAAGTGCATTTGTGATGCATAATGTAAACGGCTACACACTTCAGAACGACGGACAGCTTGTTGCATTCGATGCCATTGCCGTTAAAGATGGGTTGGTTATAGAGCATGGTTCAAACGATTATATTACAGATAGATACGTTGATTTTGAGCAAATCGACGGAGGCGGGAAAACGATGCTGCCAGGCTTGATAGATGCTCACGCACACGTAATGGGTTTGGGTGTTAGAGAGCTTGATGTAAATGTAGCCGGTATCCGCTCGCTGGAAGAGACACTCGAAACGGTGCGGCAGTTTGCAGAAGATAACACTGACCGTGAGTGGATTACTGGCAGAGGTTGGAACCAGGTGCTATGGGAAGAGAACGAGTTTCCAACCGCAGCCGATCTGGATGCGGTGGTTCCCGACCGACCCGTATATTTGACCAGGGTTGACGGACACGCTGCATGGGCCAACACAAGAGCGATGGAGATAGCAGGAATTGATCGTGACACACCGGATCTGCAGGGCGGAGTAATTTTGCGAGACAATAACGGAGATGCAACAGGAATTTTTGTTGACGCAACAATGAGATACATCCGGTCTGAAATACCGGATCGGAATGAGCAGGATTATGAACTTGCACTTGAACTTGCTCTCGCTGAAATGGCAAAATATGGGATTACATCGGTGCATGATGCCCGCACAAACGTGGATGAATGGGCACTCTACCAATCCTTTGCTGATAATGGCCGTCTTTCTGCAAGAATTTATGCAATGATAGCCGGAACAGGCGATATTTTTGATGAAATGGCAGCCGCAGGGCCGATTGAAAGTTACGCGAATGATCTGCTTGCACTTCGCAGTGTGAAAATTTCATCGGATGGAGCACTTGGCAGCCGTGGTGCGGCACTTATTGACGATTACAGCGATGATCCCGGGAATTACGGCCTTCTCTTTTTTACTCAGGAAGAGATGAACCAAATGCTGCTGAAGGGCGCATCAAACGGTTTCCAGATGAACATACATGCAATAGGAGATGCTGCCAATCGTCAGGTTCTTGACGGTTTTGAATATGTTCAAAATGAATTGGGAAATCAAAGCGGGTTGCGGCATAGAATAGAACATGCACAAATTGTCGCTTTAGAAGATATTCCCAGATTTGTTGACCTTAATCTGATCGCTTCGATGCAGCAAACTCACGCAACAAGCGATATGAATATGGCCGAAGACCGTGTTGGTTCCGAACGGATTCGCGGTGCCTACGCATGGCAATCATTTTTAAACCAGGGCACGGTGATTGCAGCCGGTTCAGACTTTCCTGTTGAAGATGTAAATCCCTTTTATGGACTCTATTCAGCGGTTACAAGAAAAGATCACGATGGAATGCCTCCGGGAGGCTGGTACAGCGAACAACAGATGAGCCGGATAGAAGCTTTGCGATCCTTCACACTTGATGCAGCTTTTGCCGCCCATCAGGAAAATGTAATAGGTACACTTGAGACAGGTAAATGGGCTGATTTTATTCTGATTGATCGCGACTATTTTAATATACCTGCCTCAGAAATTTGGCAAATTGAGGTACTACAAACCTGGCTGGCAGGCGAAAAAGTGTACGAAAAAGAGTGATGAAAATTCGGCTTGAACAACTAAATCCCATTATTGGGGATATTGAAGGTAATACTTCGATTATTCTGAAGGCACTTAAAAAAGCAGAATCGGATGGAGCAGATGTACTGATTTTGCCAGAACTTGTGGTAACGGGATATCCGGCTCAGGATCTGTTTGAAAACAGTTATTTCCGATCTGAATGTTACGCAGCGAATAAGAAGATTATTCAGGCATCAAAATCCACAGCCATTCTCTTTGGTTCGATTATGCCAAACAATGGGTTTGGGCGGAAAATGTATAACTCTGCACTGCTCGCGATAGATGGTGAACTACATGCCGTTGTTCACAAAACGCTATTGCCTACGTACGATGTTTTTGATGATTTTCGGTATTTCGAGCCAAACAAAGAGTTTCGTTGCGTAGATTTTAAAGGGATAAAACTTGGAATTACCATCTGCGAGGATATCTGGTACAATGAAAATGAGGTGCAGTATCACACCTACGAAACAGACCCTGCTGCCAGGCTAAAAGAGATTGGTGCTGATGTAATTGTTAATATATCAGCCTCACCCTATACCATCTCAAAGCACGAAAACAGAAAACGGATGCTTCAGAAACATGCAGAAAAGCTGAAGCTACCGGTACTCTACAGCAATCAAACCGGTTCGCATACCGATATTGTTTTTGATGGTGATACAATGGGCATTAACTCGCACGCTGAAGTTATTGCAAATACATGTGCTTTCACCCAGGATTACTGCGACCTGATCTGGAATTCTGACAAGAAAGACATTGAAGCGATAGATCATAAGCCACTGAATCAGTACCCTGATAAAGGTCCTGAAAGGCATTTTGAAGCCATAAAATGCGGTTTGTCCGACTATTTCAATAAGACCGGAATAACGGCCAAAGCATTGGTTGGATTAAGCGGTGGTATTGATTCTGCACTGGTCTGTACGGTTGCAGCTGAAGTGCTGGGTGCAGAAAATGTGAAGGCGATAACCATGCCAAGTGGTTTTTCGAGCGAGGGCAGTATTAGCGATTCTCAAAAACTCGCTGAAAATCTCGGTATTGAACTTTTTGAAATTTCCATCCAGTCGCTCTTCAGTGAATATACTCAGACATTAGAGCCACTGTTCGAAGGTACTGATTTTGGTGTAGCTGAAGAAAACCTTCAGAGTAGAATACGCGGAACTCTTCTGATGGCGTATTCAAACAAGTTCGGCAACTTTTTGCTGACAACCGGCAATAAATCGGAGTATTCGGTTGGTTATGCAACACTCTATGGCGATATGAACGGCGCTCTTGGTATAATTGGTGATCTGTATAAAACCGAAGTTTTTGAGATGGCAAAATGGTTCAACCGCGATTATTTCAAAAGAGAAGTTATACCGGAGAACACCATCATCAAACCACCGAGTGCGGAACTGCGCCCCGATCAGAAAGACAGCGACAGCCTTCCGGATTATGAGGTATTAGATAACATACTTTATCGTTATATTGAATTGCTTGAAAGTCCCGAGCAAATTGTTGCTGCAGGGTATCAAAAGGAGGTTGTAAACGATGTGCTGAGATTAGTTGATTTTAATGAGTTTAAGAGATATCAGGCAGCACCGGTTCTTAAACTCAGTTCAAAATCTTTCGGAAGTGGAAGAAGATGGCCCATTGTTCAGCGCTGGACTTTAAACAACAAAATTTAAAATCTGTATAAAATTTGTTTACTTCACATTCCGTTAAGCTTGTGTATCCCAAAACATTTACAGATCGCTAACTAAAAATCTTTTCGAAACCTGCTTTATTTATGAAACAGACTCTACTACTTCTTTCAATTCTGCTTATTGGCACATCCGTTTTTGCACAACAAACCGAATCAACAGAAGTAGAGATGCCGCCTAAACTGCTTCCTTATTCCAATCCGCTCACAGACTCACGGGAGGAACTAAGGGTTATCGAGCAGCCTGCTTTGTCAACAGAGATGGACACGGAATTGCTGAGACGAATTTCCAATGTGTACAGATTGCATGTAATGGCTATCGACGCACAGGTGCAGGGCGATCTTGTGCAGGCTGAGAACTACATCAATGAATCGTTCGCGGCAATTCAAACGCTGATGGATGAGTATCCGGAAATTCAAAACAGCCGCCGTTTTGCGGAACTTTATCGATCTGTAATGGCAGAACACAGTGAATTTTACGGAATCACCGAGGTTCGCAGCGAAACCGAAGGTGATATTTTTGACATCCGATCCGAACTATTTTCTGAGCAGGATGACTGGATTGCAGAAGGCTTTGTTCTTCCCGAAAACCTTACGATTAATAACACAGATGTTCCGCTGATTCAAAATCAACACGTAAACAGGCATCTGATGTATTATACGGTACGCCGGCCGGATGTTATGGAGCGATGGTTGGAGAGATCAGAGTATTATTTCCCCATGATGCGTGAAATTTTTGAAGATGAAGGTGTACCCCTTGAACTGATTCACCTCTCAATGATTGAGAGCGGGCTTGTACCAACCGCAAGAAGCTGGGCTGCAGCTGTAGGTTTATGGCAGTTTATTCGTGCAACAGGCAGATTTTACGGCTTGGAAGTTAACTGGTGGATAGATGAACGGCGCGACCCGATCAAATCAACCCGTGCAGCAGCACAACATTTGCGAGATTTATATGAAGTATGGGGAGACTGGCATCTTGCGCTTGCAAATTATAACCTGAGCCCGCGAGGATTGAGACGAGCCATTAATGCGGCCGGTGGCGTAGAAGATTATTGGGTTGCTTTTCCATATCTGCCGCGGGAAACGCGTGGTTACGTGCCCAGTTACATCGCGGCCACGATGATTGCGATGAGTCCTGAAGAGTTTGGTTTTGAACGGCCGAGAAATGGCGTGGCATACGAATTTGATATCGCAGAGGTAGACGGGCTCGTTCCATTGGAAGATCTTGCAAATGCAGCTAATATTTCCCTTCAGGAACTTAGAGATTTGAATCCTGAGTTACTGCGATGGGCAACTCCTCCGGGTGATAGCTATCCGCTGAAAATCCCTAAAGGTACAATGGATGAGTTTTTGGCAGCATATCAGGAAATTCCCAAAGAGAACAGAGCTCAGGAAGTAGCTATGCATACAGTAAGCCGTGGGGAATCTCTCGGATTTATTGCCCAAAGGTACGGTACCACTGTACGTGCACTTTATGAATCGAATGAGGGTTTATCAAATATTATTCACCCCGGCCAGCGAATAGTGGTACCGGTTGCAGCAAGCTCTGCAGGGCAAATTGCCGCCAACAGGCCTTCAAACCAACCACAGAGAACATCAACTGCCTCAACTTCACAGCAAACGCAACAGGCACCGGCAAATACTTCGTCGGTTACATATGTTGTGAAAAGCGGAGATACAATTGGCCATATTGCAGAATGGTTTGATGTAAGAGCCTGGCAGATTAGAAGCTGGAACGGAGTTGGAAATACCATACGAGTGGGGCAGCGATTAACCGTGCACGTTCCGAACAATCGGGCAGATTTTTACAGGCAGATAGATGGGCTTACGTTTGCGCAGAAACAGGATCTGCAGAGAAGACAGCGGGCCGGAGAAGATATTTATGCACTTCGATTTGACGGATCTTCATCAAGCAGTGATGGTCCTATCAGATATACAGTGCGAAGAAATGATACACTGATTGGGATTGCAAACAGGCATGGTGTCTCAGTAGCCGATATTCAACGAGATAATAACATCAGTGGATCACGCATTTATGCAGGGCAGACACTGACGATCCGAAGAAGATAATTTATACATGAAATATGCAGGCAGGCTTGCAGCACTACTAATACTTACAGTATTTCTTATCACAAGTGTTGCTTTTGTAAAGAACAACGATCTGTTTTTTCAAATAAAAAAGCAGCTCACCATCTTCAGTGATGTCTATCGCGAGGTTGCCACGCAATATGTGGAAGATATCAGTCCCGAATCGCTGATGAAAAGCAGTATCAACGCGATGCTGGAAACACTGGATCCCTACACTGTTTTCATCGATGAAGGAGAACAGCAGCAGATGGAAATTCTCTCATCCGGTTCTTACGGCGGTATTGGTATTGAGGCCGGTTTTCGGGGAGATGAGATCGTAATTATTGCACCGCTTGAGGGGTATCCCGCTCAGCGAGCCGGAATGCGTCCCGGAGATATTATTGTAGGTGTGAATGATGTTCAGGTAAGGGGAATGTCTCCCGAAGAAGTTCAACGTTTAACACTTGGTGATGCGGGTTCGGAAATTCAAATTACCATTCGCCGCCCGGCTCTTGAGGAAGATATAACGTTTAATCTTGTGCGCGAACGTATTGAAGTGAATAACATCAATTTTGCCACAAAACTTGGTGAAAATAATAATTTAGGCTATATACATCTTGCCCGGTTTGGCCAGCAAACGGCCGAGGAAGTTCGCAATCAGCTTATTGAGTTTAGTCAGTCGGGTACTTTTGATGGGCTTATTCTGGATCTGAGAAACAATCCCGGTGGGTTGTTAAATGAAGCGGTGGATCTGATTGATAAATTTATTGAACCTGGTGTGACAATTGTTGAGACGCGCGGCAGATCGGAAAATCATAATAGTACCATGGTTACATCCGAACCTGCTATGTTTGAAGACCTACCCATCGCTGTGCTGATAAATGAGGGAAGTGCAAGTGCATCCGAAATAGTTGCCGGTGTATTTCAGGATCTCGACAGAGCTGTAATTATTGGTGAGAACAGTTTTGGGAAAGGTCTTGTACAAACAGTAAGACCGTTATCGTACAATACTTCGTTAAAAATTACCATTTCCAAATATTACATCCCAAGCGGCAGAAGTATCCAGCCGTTAGAAACTTCTCACCGGGTTGACGGTACTTCATCAGTCGCAGCCGATTCATTGCGAAGAGCATTTCGTACAAAAAACGGCAGAGTAGTATTTGATGGTGACGGAATTGAACCCGACATCCCGTTGCCGGGCCACGCATCCTCACTGCTTGAGCTGGCATTACAGCAAAGTAACAGATACTTCTTTTTTGTGAATGATATGATCTCAAAAATGGGAGAGAGCAGTGACGTGGAAATGCCGGATGATCTCTTTAAACAATTTACACGAAGCCTGGTAGAAGAAGGTTTTACATTTGAAACACCGGTTGACAGGCATCTTGCTGCTATTGAAGCAAACATGGAGAATTTTTCGAAGGAGGAGTCTGCACAAAGCAACCTGGAAGAATTAAAAGCTCTCTTAAGAGATTATAAAATTTCTCAGATTTATGACAATCAAGAGATGATCGAACGCAATTTGCACATTGAATGGATCACACAGACACTTGGAGAAAACAGACGAAATGAGGCGCTCCTTCAGATTGACGAACCTGTACTGAAAGCTCTGCAGACTCTGTTAAACCCTTATGAATACCAGACAGTACTAAGGCCTTAACGTATTGGGAAAAGCAGATTTACATACTCACACAAATGCATCTGATGGAGATTTATCCCCGGAGGAGCTTTTGGAAAAGGCTAAGTCAAAGAAATTAAAAACGCTGGCAATTACCGACCACGATACCATAAAAGGTTATCTGAAAGCAAAGGAAATTGCACCCGATTTTGGAATCGAACTGCTTTCGGGGGTGGAAATAACTGCTCTTTGGAACTCGAAAGAGATCCACCTGCTGGCCTACAATTTTGATGATGAAGATCACCCTTTTCGAAACTTACTTCTGAAACAAAGAACCGCACGAAAGTTGCGAATGCAGGCAATTGTGGAGGTTTTAAATGCCCAGGGACTGGATATTGATTATGAAGAGGTTTTAGCTGAGGCAAATATGGGGAATGTCGGTCGACCGCATGCAGCATCCATTCTAATCAGAAAAGGGTATGTTTCCGGCGTGGCTGAGGCGTTTATTCGATATCTGTCATCAGAAAAATTGAAAGGTGTGCGTACAAATTATGCATCTATCGATGAAGTGATTCGGGTTACTAAAGATGCAAACGGGGTAATTTCGCTTGCTCATCCCGGCAGGCTCTACTCCGACGGTGAAGTTTTTTCACTGATTGAGAAGGGTCTTGACGGCTTAGAGTGCATACATCCAAGCCATAATTTCAGTACGCAGAGAAAATTTACGGCACTGGCAAAATCCAGAAATCTTCTGATTACAGGTGGCAGCGACTACCATGGTACGGGTAAATCCGAATATGATCCCTATCTTGGTATAGTTACTTTGGGAGATCAGTACATAGAGGCCATAAAACGAACCTCTGAGAATCGAAGGCGAATCGTAAACGTTGTAAATTAAGAGTTATGAAAGAAATTGATCTAAACTGGCAAAACGTTAATATAGCCCTTGTAGCCGCGAAATGGAACTCATTTATCACGGATGAGATGCTTGGTGCGGCCCTGCACACCCTTAAAGACAAAGGCATTACGGATGAAAACATATTTGTTTACCGATGTCCCGGTTCGTTTGAAATCCCGCTTGTGTGCAAGTGGTGTCTGGAACATTTGGAAGTAGATGGAGTTGTTGCTATCGGTGCTGTAATCCGTGGAGGAACACCACATTTTGATTATGTTTGTGATGCAGTAACCCGAGGCATCACAGATCTGAACATGAGCGCTTCAAAACCGGTTTCATTCGGTATTTTAACTACAGATAATGTTGAACAGGCAGAAGAACGCGCAAGCGTTGATAAAGGTAACAAAGGCGCAGAAGCAGCAATCGCTCTCTGTGAAATGCTTGAGATTAGGCAGTCAATCCGGCTTGAAGGCAGTTAAATAGAGCTTGAAAAGCGTTGAAAATAACTCTAATATATAGAGCTACAAAGATTTCTAAAAAATGGCCAGCGAACCGCTAACAATTACAGATACAAAGCAGTCAGAAGAGGATAAAAAACTTCAGGAAGAGGTAAAAGCTTCCGGTTCTATACCTGCTCATATTGCTATAATTATGGACGGAAACGGCCGTTGGGCACAGAAAAAAGGTAATATTCGTTTGCATGGACACAAAGCAGGAGTAAAGTCTGTAAGGGATGTTACGGAATCCTGCGCACAGCTTGGAGTTAAGTATCTCACTCTCTATGCATTCTCAACCGAGAACTGGAACAGGCCATCAGCAGAAATAAACGGACTCATGAAGTTACTGGTGCAGTCCCTTAGGGATGAAGCCGATCGCCTCGTTAAAAATGATATTAAACTCGTTACTATTGGCCAAATTGAACGGTTGCCTGCAAAATGCCAGAGGCAGCTGCAGGAAGTAAAAGACCTGACAAAAGATAACAAACGAATGCAATTATGCCTCGCTTTGAGCTACTCCGGCCGGTGGGATATTACCGAAGCAGTAAAGCAAATTGCAAAAGAGGTTGAAAGTGGTAACATCGATCCTGATCAGATTGATGACAATTTAATAGGCTCATACCTGTCAACAGCAGCAATACCGGATCCCGATTTAATCATCCGTACAAGCGGTGAATATCGTATCAGTAATTTTCTGCTTTGGCAATTAGCCTACTCCGAACTTTTCATAACAGAAACCTATTGGCCTGATTTTAGAAGAGATGAACTTTATCGTGCAATCTTCTCCTATCAAAAACGTGATCGCAGATACGGGAAAGTTAAAAACGGATATAACAAAAGTATATCAGCATCAGTTATAAACCATATTACATCGTAAACGGAAGGAAAGAAAGTTTGTATCACGTGTTAAGAATAAAGCACATCTTTATATTTTTATTTATTGCTCTATCGGGAACACTCATCATTCAGGATTTAAAGGCTCAGGAGACCGGAAGAATTCAAATTCAGGATCCTACCCAAAATCCGCCACGCGAATTTGAAATTCGGGAAGTAACGGTTACAGGTCTTGTAACCGGTCGCGAGGCACATATTCTTGCAAGCAGTGGTCTAAGAGCAGGAAACACCATTCAAATTCCTGGTGAGGCAATTTCCAATGCCATCAGGCAGCTGTACAGAATAGGCCTCTTTTCTGATGTGCAGATTTTACACGAAAGAGTAGGTGGGAATGGTGTTGTCATCGAAATACGAGTGCAAGAGCAGCCCCGCTTGCATCGATATGAGATTGAAGGTCCCCGCAGATCTCACCGGCGCGATTTGCGTGAGAAATTAAATCTGATTTCCGGTTTTGCATTTACCAACACCGTAAAAGAACAGGCGCTCAGTACTATACGCCGATACTACCGCGACAGAGGTTATTGGGATACAGAGATATCAATCCGGGAAGAGCTGACCGGTGACGAAAGAAATCGGGTTATTGTAACCTTCGAGATTGATCCCGGAGAAAGAATTAAAGTGAGAGAAATCAGTTTTTCCGGAAATGAAGAATTTTCCGACAGACGACTGAGAAAAGAATTTTCCACAATTAAAGAAGACCGATGGTGGAGGATCTTCAAGAGGCATGTTTATACCCAGGATGAGTACGAAGAAGGAATAGAAAATCTACTGAGTTACTATCGCAATAACGGATTTATGGATATCCGTGTGGTAGCTGATACGATTTATGTTGATGACTGGCGAAGAAAAGAGGGCGTATTTTTTAATATAAAAGTAGAAGAAGGCCCGCAATATAGAATCAGAAATATAGATTGGGAAGGAAACACCGTATACACGGATGAACAACTCACTACATTTTTCGATTTTGAAAAAGGAGATATTTTTGATCAGGGAAGGTTTGATGATAATATAAGCGGAAGAAGAGACGAACGCGATATATTAAGCTTGTACCAGAATATCGGGTACCTCTTTTTTGATATTTACCCCGACATTCAGATTGTTGAAGGAGATTCGCTCGACATAACATTTGAAATTGTAGAGGATGAAATTGCAACCATCCGAAAAGTATCTTTCCACGGTAATACAAAAACACACGATGATGTGGTACGCCGCACAATCCGTACCCGTCCCGGGCAAACTTACAGCAGATCGAATATAATTCGTTCCATTCGTGAACTGGGCCAGCTGGGTTATTTCAACCCCGAGGGCATTACACCCGATCTTCAACCAGACCGCGAAAACCGAACTGTGGATATTATTTACGGTCTTGATGAAACACAGGGTACCGATAACTTTGAATTTTCTGGAGGTTTCGGTGGCCGGCAAATAGGTGTTATTTTAGCTGCCAGAGTCAATTTTAACAATTTCTCTGTTCGAAGAATGTTCGAGCCCGGAGGCTGGGCGCCGATTCCCTCAGGTGATGGACAGCGTCTTTCATTGGGTGTACAGGTTACCGGGCGTGGTTATCAAAGCTACAATTTCAGTTTTACTGAGCCATGGCTGCGAGGCAGGCCAACATCATTAGGTGTAAGCCTATCTTACGATTTTCTCAACTTTGGCCGCCAGCCTTCATTCGGTGGATTTCAACAACCCGACCGGCGTAATGAATTATTTTCAGCAAGTGTGAGTATTGGTCGAAGGTTACAATGGCCCGATGATCTGTTCTCACAACGTACTGTGCTTACCTATAATCGATTTAATGTGCTTGGTTTCAGCAATGTATTTGATGACGGCAGAGCTGACCTTCTTACACTAAGGCAAATAATTGAGAGAAATTCTGTAGATAATCCGATTTCTCCTCGTGATGGCTCCAAATTCAGTATCTCTGGTGAAATTGCATTACCGGTTCCCGGTTTTGCGCAGTTTTATAAATTAAAGACAGAATATCAGCATCACTATACGATTACGGGAAGGCTGGTATTAAGTGGTGTTGCTGAATATGGTTATATGGGCTATTTCAGAGAGGGTAACAGAAGTAATTTCCAGCGATTTTTCATTGGTGGAACACAGATACAGCAACGCCAAAACTTTTTGAATGATAACGTTGATCTTCGTGGATTCCCCGGAGGGTTTAACGGTGTAATTTCACCCCTTGATGACAATCAAAACCTTATTGGCGGCCGGGTATATAATAAATATTCATTCGAACTACGTTATCCTGCTGTAAGCTCCGAACAGTTACAATTAATACCCTATCTCTTTATGGATGCAGGTAATGCATTCAACGGGATGACAGATTTTGATCCGTTTGATGTAAAACGATCTGTTGGTTTTGGTGCAAGAATATTCCTGCCAATATTAGGCTTGGTTGATTTAAGCTACGGATACAGACTCGATGGCACCCCCGCCTCAACAGAGGGACCCGGTTTACGCCCGGGAGAGTGGGAATTCCTGTTTAATATAGGTGCACCGTTCTAATATGATTAGAAATGTGCCAATATTATTCGTAATTGGAGCTCTTTCTATATGGCCTGCAGCAGATATAATCGGCCAAAATCAGAAGTTCGGGTTTATAGATTCTGATATAATTCTGCAAAATATGCCCGAATATTCGGGGATTGAACAGCGCCTCTCCCTGTTGAGTGATGGCTGGCGGCAGGAAATTAATGAGATGGAAACGGAATTGAATGAACTTGAACGAGATTTCGAAGCACGTGAAATTCTTTTTACTGATGAAATTCGTGAACAGAGGCTTAATGAAATCTCACAAAAACGGAATGAGCTGGACAGGTTAATTGAAAGAAGATTCGGGCCTCAGGGCGATTATTTTACAAGACAAAAAGAACTACTCGAGCCTATACAAAGATTGATATTTGATGCGTTAACACGAGTGGCAAATCGGGAAGATTTCGATTTTGTATTTGACAGAGCCAATGAAACCCGGTTTTTATTTACCCGGCAGCAGTGGAACCTGACGGATGAAGTGATGTTAGAATTAGGTATAGACGATCCAAGAAATTAATTGAGATAAACCTTAAATTTGGTGCTAAAAAAAATCAGAAAATGAAAAAAATCATTATAACCACACTGTTATTTATTTTGCCTACCCTGGCGATGGCTCAGCTGAAAATAGGGATCATGAGTCCCGATGATGTGCTTGATGCAATGCCGGAAGCCACTCAAGTGCAACAACAATTGGAGCAGTATATTCAGGAGCGTCAAAATGCGTTTCAAGTTCGATATCAGGATTGGATTAATGAACTCACAGAATATTCTGAGCAGGTTGAAGCAGGCGCATTGAGCGAGCAAGAACAAGCACGCCAGGAAGAACGCCTCATGGAGTTGCAGGAAGAGTTAAACAGTTTTCAGAACAGAATACAAAATCAGATACAACAGCGTCAGAATGATCTGTTCAATCCGCTATTAATTAAAGTTGAAGATGCGATGGCTGAAGTATCAGAAGAGCTTGGACTCGATTTTGTACTTAACAGAACTTCAAATACCGGCGATCCAATCGTTTACTATGCCTCACAACGTGCCTCGGATATTACACAGCGCGTTATTGAAAAACTTACACAAAATTAACCCGATCCAACTTCACAAATAGATTACCATGAAAAATTTAAGCATCGTTTTTATAACACTACTAATTGCACTGTCAACTCTTTTGGTTGCACCGGCTGCAAATGCACAGGATATGAAAATCGGTTTTGTTGAACCGCGGGCAATTTTGGAACGAATGCCTGAAATGCGTGCTGTACAGCAACGCCTTCAGAATCTTGTTGAAAGAAAGCAGAATGAACTGGTTACAAAAGAGCGAGAGCTCCAAACTGAAATTGAATTGTATCAACAAAAAGTTGGTGTAATTTCTGAGCAGGCACGACAGAATGAAGAAGAAAGATTAACTCAGCTTGATCAGGAATTCCGTCAGCTGCAAAATCGGGCACAGCAGGAAATTGAGCAGCAGCGAGCAAATCTTATGGCGCCGCTTCTTCAGCAGATTCAGGAATCGATCAATAATGTAGCTTCACAGCGTGGTCTGGATTACGTACTCAACACCACCACTTCAACCGGTGATGTAATTATTTTGTACGTATCTCCTCAGGTTCAGGCTGAATATGCTATTACAGATGCAGTGATGGCAGATCTTGATATCTGATTGAATTATTGTCACCCATTTAAAAGGCGAAACTCTTTACAGGGTTTTGCCTTTTTTTATTTGGTACGTTTTCTGCGGTTTTTTATGTAGTCCTCAAATATATAACCCCCCAGGTCATCAAGCGAGGAGTAATAAGCACGACCTTTGTTTGCCTCTGTGAGTTCTCTTACAAAATTCTGCAAATATGGATCGCGTGCAATCATAAACGTAGTAATGTCGATATTCTCTTTTCTGCATTTAACAGCTTCATCAAGAACTTTATTTACAATCTTACGGTCTAAACCAAAGCTGTTTTTGTACATTCTTCCGCCTTCGATCATGCATGAAGGTTTACCATCTGTAATCATGAAAATTTGTTTGTTCGCAAATTTCTTTCGCTGTAAAATGTGCCGTGCAACTTGTAGCCCTTGTAAGGTATTTGTGTGATACGGACCAACCTGAAGATAGGGCAGATCTTTCACTTCTATTTTCCACGCTTCGTTACCAAATGCAACCAGGTCGAGCGAGTCTTTTGCATAGTTATTCATAATAAGCTCAGATAGAGCCATTGCTACTTTTTTTGCTGGTGTAATTCTATCTTCACCGTACAAAATCATCGAATGGCTCAGGTCAATAAGCAATACTGTTGATACAGATGTGTAATGATCAGTATGATAAACCTGCAAGTCATCTTCACGGAGTTCAAACTGATTTATATTGCTGTGTTTCAGCATATTCATCATCGTTCCGGTGCTGTCGATGTGTGTGATATCATCACCCGGCTTCCAGTGTCTGCTTTCTGGCTGTCGTTCCAAACCCTTTCCGGTATATGGTGTTTTGTGATTTCCCTGTCCACCCTTTCTTAGTTGAGTAAAAATATCTTCCAATGCTTTCTGGCGGATACTTCTGTTCGTTTTGGACGTAGGTATCATTACTGTATTTTTGTCATCAAACTCTATGTAGCCTCTCTCTTTAAGATCTTCAATGAAATCACCAATTCCGTAATTATTCTCAAATTGTTCTGTTACGTTGTATTCTTTATCAATCTGATTGAGCCATCTCAAAGCTTGTGAAACGTCGCCGCCGGCAATAGATAGTAAATCCTGAAAAAGATTGAAAAGTGTATCGAATGATGTTTTACCATCTTTCTTATGGAAGCGATCCTCCCATTTTGAATAAATAAAATGCATAAACTTATACTAAGTGGTGGCTCTGATTACTACCTTTACAACTCTGTTTCGAATAAAATCATTGCAATTAAAACAGAAATAAGTGCAAGTAAAAGAAGTGAATGTAGAAATGATTGACCGCTATTACTATGAAAAAAAACTCTGGAATGAAGGTTACAACCGGGTAATGGGATTAGATGAAGTGGGCCGTGGCTGCTTATGTGGCCCGGTTGTAGCAGCAGGTGTTATACTGAAGCCCGAAAGCAGACTACATTCAGCAATACGTGATAGTAAAACTGTCTCACTTTCGCTGAGAAAAAAGCTGGCAGATGAGATTAAATCAACGGCCCTTTTTTACGCAATCAATGAGTGTACACCGGCAGAAATAGACACTTTAAATATACTAAATGCATCTATCGAAGCGATGCTGCGATGTGCAGAGTCCAAAGGGGCTAACCCAGACTTTTTACTTGTTGATGGTAACCGCTTCACGAATACAATAGTACCACATCAATGCATAGTTAAAGGTGATAATAAATCTGTCTCAATAGCTGCTGCATCTATCCTTGCCAAAGTGCATAGGGATGAGTTTATGGTAAAAATTCATGAAGAGTACCCACAGTATGGCTGGAATAAAAATGTTGGTTACCCTACCAAAAAACATTTTGAAGGTCTTGAGAGATTCGGCTATACAGAGCACCACAGAAAGTCGTTTAAGCTGAGAACAGATAAAGAAATTTCAAAGTAACCGCTATCTATAAATACTGAGCGACCGTTTGTTGAAATCAAGATTTAGGCAGATCGCCAGCATTATGGTATTGGTAAGAAACGCAGACCCTCCGTAACTAATAAACGGCAAAGGTATGCCTATAATTGGTAAAAGTGCTGTTGCACTACCAATATTAATCACAAAATGTACGAAGTAGAGAAATGTAACGCTGATGATAACGAGCTGTGCGAACGGATGTTTATGTGTTGATGCCATGTGAAGTAATCGCATAAAAAGCAGTGTATATAGAACAAGCATAATACCTGCGCCTATAAAGCCGAACTCTTCGCCTACTACACAAAAAATAAAATCAGTCCACTGTTCCGGCAAGAACCGAAGCTGAGTTTGAGTGCCTTCCATAAAACCCTTTCCGTGAAGCCCTCCTGAACCAATTGCAGTTTTAGCCTGTATCACATTCCACCCACTGCCGAGCGGATCCAGTGAGGGATTTGCAAAGGCTTCGATCCGGGCTCGCTGGTGTGGTTGCAATACCTGATGAAGTGCAACTTCTGCCCCGATAATAACCAATGCACCAAATACCAAAGAAGTAACGGTGAGCCACTTTCTTCTTTGTAAAAAAAAGATAAATATAGTGATAACAAGCGCAGTTATTATTCCCAGTCTTACATCAAGTACGGTAAAATAACCGATTAATGCGGGGGAAATCATCAGCAATGAAATACCGTAAGGCAATCCAGACCAAAAAAGTACGACTGGTAAAAGACCAAGGTAAACAATGCCTACACCGGCTTCATTTTGTGCAAGTAATAAGATTACCGGCACCAAAAAGATTACTACTGTTACGAGGGCGGTTTTCAGGTTTTCGGCTGAAACATTTCTACGGCTTGTTAGATAACTGGCAGCTGCAAGAATGGTAGCTGCTTTCATAACTTCACCTACCTGTACATTAAACGGACCAACTCTGAGCCAGCTTCGGGAACCACTAACTTCAACGCCAAAAAAGATGGTAATCACCATTAATATCAAGCCAATACCGTAAAAAATATAGGCACCCTCCTGAAATGTACGCGGAGAAACAAACTGAATTCCAATCAAAACTACTATTGAAATAGCAATCCAGGTAACCTGCCGGGTAAAATTATCGAGAATATATGATGGCAGAAACTCTGCAACCGGCCCCTGTGTGGCACTATAAATGGCTACTAAGCCAATACTGAACAGACCAATCCAGATAAAAATAACCGACCAGCTGAATTCACGTTTATCGTTCATTAATCGTCGGTTTCCTGAGTTATGGAGATGAGCTGCCCCGGAAAGTCATACAGTACATAATCAAGCACATGTTGCCTGTTAACTTCGCCTGTTAAATATTGCTCTATGATGAGCGATGCTATGGGTGCTGCAGATTGCGAACCAAAGCCTGTATTTTCAGTTAATACGGCAATAGCTATCTGAGGATTGTCCATCGGTGCGTAAGCAATAAACCAGCCATGATTTTCACCGTGAGGATTTTGGGATGTTCCGGTTTTTCCCGCCATATCAATTCCGGGGATGAGAGATCGCCACCGAGCACCTCCTTCTGTAATTACTCTGAACATACCTTTTTTCAAGGTCTCCACATCTTCATCACGTACCCACGAAATTTTTTCAAGAACAGGTTGTGTATAATCTATGCTACCGTCTCCGTTGCGAATACCCGATACTACATGAGGCTGGACTTTATAGCCACCATTCGCCAGTGTAGATGTGGCAACCGCCATTTGCAGTGGTGATGCGGAAACCATACCCTGCCCAATTCCCAGACTCATCAGATCACCTATACCCCATCTGCGTTCTCCAAACGTTCGGTTCATGTAGGTACTGTCAGGTATGATACCACTGCGTTCTGCCGGAAGATCAATATTATTCAACGGACCAATTCCAAAATCATTAATCAATTCAGCCCACTCATTCAATCGTCCGCGCGATGCGATTCTGTCCATAATCCAGAAAAAGTAGGTGTTGCTTGATTTAGCAATTGCAAGTTCAAGATCGTAATAACCCGGATCAGCTAAATCATTATAGCGACGGCCTCTCAGATAGAACCCCGGATTGTAGATTTGTGTCTGCGGGGTTACAAGTCCCATTTCTATGCCAACAAGGCCCATAAATGGTTTAAATGTAGATCCGGGAGGTTGCCTGGACGAAATTGCCCGGTTGTATAGTGGTGTATTAGGATCTGTGTTAAGGCTGCGCCAGTAATCTGCATCCATCCGCCCGGCAAGTTTTGAAAGATCATACTGCGGAGCACTTACCATCGCAATGACGCCACCGGTTTGCGGGTCCATTGCAACCAAACCACCTCGTTTACCCGCCATTATTTTTTCTGCAAGTGCCTGTGTTTCTGCATCAATTGATGTGATGAGATCTGCTCCTCTTATCGGTGTAACATTCAACCCTGCTCCTTCATAGGTGCCGAGAGATTGTCCAAATGCATTTACACGAACATATTCGGTGCCAATTTCACCCCGGAGAAAATTTTCATAGGAACGTTCAAGCCCGCTTTTCCCGATTCGATCTCCAAGTCTGATTCTTTCATCTGCGCGGTATTCTTCTGGTGAGGCTTCTCTGAGGTAACCGAAAATATGAGGAGCCTGAACAGCCGTGGGGTAATGCCGTTTGCTTTCAAGCTGATGGCTGATACCGGGCAGTTGCCACGCATTTTCCTGGATCGCTGAGAAAACTTCAAATGGAACTTCTGTAAAGAGGCGAGAGGTTCGCTGCCATGAATACGCCTGGGCTGCCCGAATACGCTCTTGTACAATTTCTTCGTCAATTTGAAGAATTTGTGAGAGTAAAGGCAATTTATCCATCTGAAATTTCGATGGGGTGATTGTGATGGAGTAAATGGGCTGATTTTCAACTAAAATAGTGCCGTTACGATCTAAAATAAGACCACGTGCAGGCTGCAGAACTTCCATCCGAAGTGAGTTCTGCATGCTTATGGGTGAGTAGGTTTCGTAGTCGATTATCTGAAGCTGAAATACCCGAATAATCATTACAATAAATCCGAACAGAATGATACCCTGTAAAACCCGAATGGATGTTTTAACTTGATTTGAATTGCTTTGATTAGACATCTGCTATGAATCCTCCTTCACTATATGCAAGAAACTGCCGGTAAGTGCAGTAAATAACGGACTGATCAGCAGGAAACTCCAAAGAATATGTTCGGCTGAATACAATTCAGAAAAAGAGCTAACACCGAAAAGGAAAAAATTGTGCAGCATGGCCGAACTAAAAATAATGAGAAAAACCTGCCAAAAGATAAGTCTGTTTTGAGATATACGATTGAAGTATCCATGTAGTATAAATACAAGTAGGGTTTTTGAGAACATATTCAATCCCCATAAATCAGTCATGGCATCTTGCATAAAACTGAGAGATGCAGCCAAAAGAAGGCAAAAGGTTTTATCTTTCTTTGTGCAAATCCAGAGAACAAAGATAAGTACAAGATCAGCTTGCGCACCAAAAATTCGTAAATGGCGAAAAAGGATTACCTGGATGGCAACAATCCCCAGGCCATACAAAAATAACCGTAAGTTTTGTGATCGTATCAAAAGAGTTCCTGTTGCTCAGCGTTCAGGTTGATAATGGTAGTATCGGGTCTGAATTGTACAACAAAGCCTTCAGCGATTGTGTAGAGATCGGTGAAAGCTTCAAGATAAATGGTTTGTGTTTGTACTCCTTCATCAGGTTCAATACGTGTAACAACACCAATAGGAATACCTGCCGGGTATTGATTTCCAAAACCGGATGTTTGTACAACCTGACCTGGCTCTACGGGTATGGTTTCCGGTACATAGAGCATTACAAGTTCTTTTGCACCTCTGTCGGGCCATGATACAATGCCATAAGCACGGGTGCCTTCAATTTGTGCACTCACCCGAAACATCGAGTTTGAATAGGGAAGAACCTGCGAAAAATTATTCTGAGAAATGATAATCTGGCCAACCAGCCCATCTGAATTGATGACAGGCATACCCGGTTCAATCCCATCTGAAAGGCCGGCGCTTACTGTCATTGAGCTGTTCATGCTTATGAGATCTTTGGCAACAATTTTTACAGGAACCAGCGGATAACTGCTCTCCTGTTGCAGGTTCAGAAGGCTTCGGAGGATTCTGTTTTGTTGCTCCACTGATCTGAGCCTGCTGAGTTCATCCTGAAGTAATATATTTTGCCGGTGCAGATAAGAATTCGTTGAAACGGCCTGTCGGTAAACACGAATGTTGGAAAGAGGCTGTTCTAAATAGCTTAATGTGGCAACGGATATCTTTCGAAGATTTTGCAAACCGCCATCGTGCCTGCTTACCATCATACCGATGGCAAGTAACAGAATAAATGCTGTTATGATGTAATCTTTAACATCAGCTATTTGTCGCATTCAAAATTACGCAGTGTTTCAGGTAATTACTGTTCTGTAGTAATTGAGGTCTTCAAGAATTTCGCCGGTGCCTCGCACAACTGCTGTAAGCGGATCTTCAGCGATGTGAACAGGCAGGTCGGTCGTTTCCATGATTAAACGATCCAGATTTTTAAGTAACGCTCCGCCGCCCGTAAGCATGATTCCCCTGTCGAGAATATCGGCAGAAAGTTCAGGAGGCGTCTGTTCGAGTGACTTTGTAATAGCTTCAACAATGGTATTTACCGATTCCGAGATCGCTTCTCTTACATCTTTTGAAGTTACCTGGCGTGTTCGCGGAACACCATTGACCAGATCCCTGCCTTTGGTGATCATTTCAAGCTCTTCATCAAGTGGTGCAGCCGAGCCTATTTCACATTTAATTTTTTCGGATGTTCGCTCGCCAATTAACAGGTTGTGATTTCTTCTGAAATAGTTTGCGATATCATCGTTTAGCTCATCACCGCCAAGCCGCACCGACTGGGCATGCACAATGCCGGATAGTGCAATAACTGCGATTTCTGTAGTACCTCCCCCAATGTCAACAATCATATTGCCAACAGGTTCGTGTACATCCAGGCCTATGCCTATGGCCGCAGCCATGGGCTCATCAACAAGGTACACCTCTTTGGCACCTGCATGTTCGGCACTATCGCGAACAGCACGGCGTTCCACTTCGGTAATTCCGCTCGGTACACAAACTACCATTTGTCGGGTAGTTGAGTACCATTTCATTTTTACTTTTTTGATCATATCACGGATCATTAACTCCGCAACTTCAAAATCAGCAATTACACCATCACGAAGCGGCCGAACAGTTCTGATATTACCATGTGTTTTTTCATGCATCAGACGAGCTTCATGCCCGGTAGCAACCGGTTCATTGCGGTTGTTGAGCGCAACAATAGAAGGTTCGTTAAGGACAATTCCCTGTCCTCTGGCGTAAACGAGTGTGTTTGCAGTACCAAGATCAATGGCGATGTCAGTGTATAGAAAGTCAAATAGGCCGTTTTTTTTCTGGTTTTTTTTCGCTCTTTTTTGAGTAGTGGTGTAGGTATCTGACATTAGGTAGATTGCTTTTAAGATTTTTCAAACAGGCAGAGTCAAAAATACAGGAATAACTGCCTATTTGCGAACATTTTGTTAACTGTTTCAGTAAGAAAATTAATGCTTAAAATGGCGTATTCCGGTGAATACCATTGCCATATCATATTTGTTTGCAGCTTCTATTACTTCTTTGTCGCGAACACTGCCACCTGGCTGTATTACTGCAGTAGCACCTGATTGCGCTGCCGCAATAACACCATCAGCAAATGGGAAAAAAGCATCTGAAGCAATCACGCTTCCTTTTAAAGAAAGTTCTGCATTCATGGCTTTTCGAACTGCTATAACCGAGCTCTCAACCCGGCTTGTCTGGCCTGTACCAATACCACATGTAGCCCTGTCTTTTCCATAAACAATTCCATTAGATTTTACATGTTTCACGATTTTCCAAGAAAATAACAGATCAGCAATCTCTTCATCACTTGGCTGCCGTTGTGTTACTACTTTCAGATCGTCTGAAGTAATGGTTGCAAAATCCTCTTCCTGATACAGTGCTCCGCCAATTATTGAACGAATTTTAAAAGATTGTCTGTTCTCGGGCAATTTTAACACTTTTATCAGACGTCGGTTTTTCTTTTCCATAAGAAACTCTGCAACACCACTTTCAAAGTCAGGTGCGAGGATGATTTCCGTAAAAATAGAATCAATGGATTTGGCCGTTTCAATATCGAGTGATTTGTTCACGATTACTATACCTCCGAACGGAGAGACCGTATCCGTTTTAAAAGCCCGCTGATAAGCTTCATTCAGCGATCCCCCCGTTGCAACGCCACAAGGTACTGTATGTTTGAAAATGGCAACAGTTGGGTCGCTATCCTTAAAATCAGTGATAAGGTGAAGCGCACTGTCGATATCCAGGTAATTGTTATAGCTTAATTCTTTACCATGAAAGCAGTCTATAAAATCGGTCTGCTTACCATAAACACCGGCACGCTGATGCGGATTTTCACCATATCGGAGGTTGCCCGATTTTGGCATACTGACATTTAGCTGGTCAGGAAGTTCAATTTCATCTAGTTTTGAAAAATAATCACTGATCGCAATATCATAATCTGCAGTGTGTGCAAAAGCTTCTCTTGCCAGTTTTCTTCTTGTACTAAATGAGACGGACTTGGATCTGTTCAACTCATCAGTAAAATCATTGTACTGTTGCGGACTGGTTAGAGCACAAACATGAGCAAAGTTTTTTGCTGCTGCACGAATCATTGTGGGCCCTCCAATGTCAATGTTTTCCGTTGCCACTGCAGGGGTGCAATCTGGTTTTCTAACGGTCTCTTTGAATGGATATAAATTCACAACTACCAGCTCAATTGGAGAAATTTCAAGTTTTTCAATCTCATCCATATCAGGCTGATGGCTGGATCGGGCAAGAATACCGCCATGAACTTTCGGGTGTAATGTTTTTACGCGGCCGTCAAGGCACTCAGGAAATCCGGTAATATCATTTACATCTTTAACGGGAACTCCGGCTTTGCGCAATGCTGCCGCGGTTCCTCCCGTACTGATGATTTCGATTCCATTCTCATGAAGCGTTTTTGCAAGCTTCTCAATACCTGTTTTATCAGCTACGGATAGAAGTGCGCGTTTAATAGTTAATGGAGTTTCAGGCAGTGCAGATAATGGTTGTAGTGCCACGATTTTCAGTTTTATTTATTTAAAATTTGTTTGATGACTTCAGGCAGTAATTTATGTTCCTCAGAAAGTACCCGTTGTGCAAGAGTTTCAACTGTATCTTCGGGTAACACCTTAACCTGTGTCTGTTTTATGATTTTTCCTTCATCGTACTTTTCGTTCACAAAGTGCACGGTGCATCCGGAAACGCCGTCGCCCGATTCTAAAACCGCACGATGTACATGGCTGCCAAAGAAGCCTTTTCCGCCATATTTGGGAAGAAGAGAAGGGTGAATATTTATGATTTTTTGAGGATATAAACGGGTGATATGATCCGGGATTTTTTTCAAAAAACCTGCAAGTACTATTAAATCCGGTTCCCATTTGGTCAGATACTTGATAAGTTTGTCATCAGCATCCTGTGAGCCAAAATCAGGTATAATCGTTGTTTCGATATTGTGATTTTTTGCACGCTCAATTGCCCCTGCACGATCATTATCTGTGATGAGTCCGGATATAACGGCGTCTATTTCGTTGTTTTTAACTGCATCAATCACAGACTGAAAATTACTGCCTGATCCCGATGCAAAAAACACAAGTTTATTCACACTTTAGATTGCTTAAGGGGGATTTTTCTTTGCGCGAAAGATAAAGAAAAAGGAAGGTAAAAATTGACAGAATTGAGTTTTATTCAGAAAAAAGCACAACTATAAATTCAAGGCTAATCCAGCCGGGTGTACGGCTCTGAATTTCTGTTTGTCAATTTAGTTGTGCTGTTGTCGGCTCTGAATACATGATAATTGCTGAAACTCCAAGTAACCTGGTTGATCGTTATTTTTATGATTGTTGCGATAGGAATAGCTACAAGCATACCCAAAATGCCAGCAGTTTGTGCACCTATCATGATGATGAAGAGTATAGCAACAGGATGGATGTCAGCTGATTTTGAGAAGATTAGAGGTTGAAGCACCACATTATCGAGTATCTGTGCCACCATTACGGCAAGAATACTTGGAATTACGAGTGAAAAATCTCCTGTTTCAATAATTGATACAACAATAGATAACAGATAACCGATAATGGGGCCGAAGTAGGGAATTGTGTTTGCTATTCCAATAGTAATGCCTACCGTACCGGCATTATTTAAACCTGCAACGGAGAGTGCCAGCCATGAGACAATTCCTACAATTGTACATTGTAACAACACACTTCTAAAATAACGGCCGAGGCGTGTTTCAATTTTATCAACCAGGCTTAGGGTGGTTTCAAAATATTTATTTGGGACCAGCTGAAGAATGTCCCGTCGGATTTTATGGCCATCCTTGAGGAAGAAAAATGTAGCAAACGGAATAACTAAAAATGCAGCAAACAGATTTGTAAAAATTCCGATAAGATCACCAACTATATCAGAAACCCGGCCAAAATCGAAGAGATCTTCAACAAAAACCGCAACATTATCCGTAAGGTATCCGGGTGGAATAAAGTCAAAATTCGATCTCAAATGAATTTCGATCTGATTGGCAATCATGATGAGATTTTCGGCATGAAGCTGTCTCGTTAAAACAGCCATCCGGTTTGCAACAATTGGAATTACGCTTGTTGACACCCAAATAATAAGAAGAAGTACTGTTGTTAGTGTGATAGTAATGCCAAACGTTCGCTCAATTCCGGCTGCCTGCATTCTGTTTACAATCGGATCGAGCAGATAGCTGAACAAAAGCGCAATTAATGCGTAAATTGCAAGGTTGAAATAGTTGTAAACAACCATAAAAACCACTGCAATAACCGCTAAAAAGAGAGCGGTCTTTACAATCTTTTCTAATGTTAGATTTTTAAGCATTTAATGCGTCTGTTATCAGCGGGAGCGCCTTTCTTATATCTGTATTTGAAAAGCCTCTGCCTGCGAGATAGTTGTAGATTTTTTGTTTGCGCTTAACAGGGTCTTCTTCCCTGAGAAAACGTTGCTTCTTCTTTAACGCCAAATCTACACAAATCTGCTCTTGCTGCAAATTTTCAGTCGCTTTTTTGAGAGCTTTATCAATAATGTTTTTATGAACTCTTTTTTTGAAAAGTGCCGCTCTGATTTTTTGAGGTCCCCATCTGTTCAATTCAATTTTCTCACGTGCAAATGAAAGAGCGAACGATTCATCATTGATATACCCACGGTCTGAAAGTTCATCGATTACATTGTTGATGGCACTCTCATCAAATCCTTTTTTTCGCAGTTTCTGCTTTAGTTCCGTGGAAGCGTGATCTCTTCTTGCAAGATAGCGGAGTGCATTCTCTTTAACGGCATGTACATTTTCTGTAGCAGAGAGTTCATCAAACAAAGAAGGCGTCAGTTCGACGCCTTTTTGTATGGAATAATCTGTTAATGTTTTTGCGTTTACACCAATCAGAAATTCACCATTGTGAAACAGAGAAAAACGTTCACGGTTTTTTTTCTGAACGGAGATCTCTGTTATAGTGAGTGGTAATTTATCTCTGATGAATGTTACGTTGCCATCCATTGATGCACCTTGGCTGTTATTCATCGGCTTCTACAGGTTTTTCCTCCGCCTTTTTTTCTACAGCTACTTCGGTAGGCATTAGTTTTTCACGTACTGTTACTTCAATTCTACTGCACAGTTCTGAATCTTCCTCGAGGAACTGGATGGCAGCATCAGTTCCCTGCCCGATGGGATCACCGTCATAACGGTACCAACTTCCGCGTTTTTCAATGATATCGTACTCTACGGCGAGATCCAGTATCTCAGAAACCCGGGAAATGCCTTTTCCATATAGTATGTTGAACTCCACAACTTTGAAAGGTGGGGCCACTTTGTTTTTGGCAATTTTAACTTTGGTGCGATTTCCCAGTACCTCGTCACCTTTTTTAATGGCTCCAATTCTGCGAATATCAATTCGAACGGAGGAGTAGAATTTCAGAGCGCGCCCACCGGTTGTAGTTTCAGGATTTCCGAACATCACACCAATTTTCTCTCTCACCTGGTTGATGAAAACACAAGCAGTGCGTGTTTTACTTACAACACCGGTAATCTTTCGCAGTGCCTGAGACATCAGCCTCGCCTGCAGACCCATGTGAGAATCTCCCATTTCACCTTCAAGTTCTGCCCGCGGTACAAGTGCTGCCACCGAATCAATCACAATTACATCCAATGCTCCGGAACGTATCAGTGTCTCGGTAATTTCGAGAGCCTGCTCACCGCTATCCGGCTGTGAGACAAGTAATTCATCTGTATTGATTCCCAATGCTCGCGCATATTTAGGATCAAAAGCGTGTTCTGCATCAATAAAAGCTGCATAACCGCCGGCTTTTTGTGCTTGTGCTATTACTTGAAGTGCGAGAGTTGTTTTACCACTTGCTTCAGGTCCGTAAATTTCAGTAATTCGGCCTCGTGGTATGCCATTCACTCCCAGTGCATAATCCACCATAATAGATCCGGTTGAAATGGTGGGTACTTCGTTGGGATTGTGATCACCCAGGCGCATAACAGTACCTTTGCCGTGCTGTTTTTCAATTTGCCCGATTGCTATATCGATCGCTTTGTTTCTGTCTTCTTTTGAAGCTGCCATAATTTCTTTCTGTTTTATGTTTGTTTATTGAATATAAAAACCGGGAGTGTCAACTGTCTGTCACCGGGCCCGAATTTTTTTACTGCAACCGTTCACGCTTTGAATATATGTACAGTATATGTATGAACCAAATTTCGATAATTCCTTACACTTTTTTTCTAAAGTGTTTTAAGAATATCAAAAAGAGCCCTAATTACTTGCTCACACTGTTGAGACGTGGTGTACGGTGCAGGCCCAATTCGAATAATCTGATCTCGTGCATCGGTAAAGATCTCTTTTTCAAGAAGTGCTTCCCGCAGGGCTCTTGCATGGGGTGAACGTAGCGCAAGAAACCCGCCCGATTCTTCAATAGATCTTGTATTAGCATGCTCAATTTCTGACCCCTCAAAATTATGCTCATCAAAAAGTGACCGCAGATAAGAGAGTTGAGCGGAGTATTGATTTCTCAAAACTTGTGGAGTTAATCCCTGTTCATTAAAAAAATCTGTAACTGCGGCAGCTCTGAATTGTGAAATAGGATCATACGTTGCAGTAGCAAATTTTTGGTCACCGTTATCAAATTGTACCGGACCGTCGGTACGGGGATGATCGAGTTGCTCAAACGCAGAAAACCAGCCTGTAATTACAGGCTTTAGCTTGCAGTTTGCAGGATATCTTAAAAAGCAATTTGCTTCACCCCACTGAAGATATTTGTAGCCTCCTATTAGCAGATACACATGCTCCAGTTTTTCATTTGTGAAAGATAAAGGAACTACATTGGTGCCGTGGTAGTCGTCAATCATTAAAGGAATGCCGGCATTTTTTGTGAGCTGAGCAATATCCGTAAGGCGACTGTTTATTTCGGAAGTCTCAAAATAGATGCGTGAAAGCATTACAGCTGAGGTTTTACCGTCGAGTTCATTTTTGATGGATTCAAAAAGAGCATCATCATTTTCGTGGGGCAGATAAACAACGTCAATACCTGCTGTTTCTAAACTCTTCAACTGCCTGTGCATGGAATGAAACTCACCGGTTGTGGTGATAATTTTGGGCTTATTCGTTAGGTCGAGAGCTGAAAGCCAAGAAACTATCAGAACATGTGTGTTTTGCTCACGACAGTATTTTCCGGAAGGATCATCATAAAAATTGCGGAGATACTTCCGCATGATCTCCGTTTTTTCAAAACCAAATCCCCATTTTTTATCAACCTGATTAGCTGCTACAGCCATGTAGTTTTCTACTCCAACGAACGCTGCATCGGGCCAGGCCTGGTGAGAGTGGCCCGTAAAGAGTAAACGGTTAGCAACGTTAAAACGGCTGTAATGTGGCTGAAGGGTGTGGGCTAATTTGTCGAATTCCTGCATGCAGTTTTGGATGATTTTTTTAGGTAATGGTTTATAGGATTAATAAACGAGAAGAAATAAGAGGTTCTAAATCAAGAAAAGTCTCCATCTTTAAATCGTTCAATGAGCCGCTTTTCGTTTACTCTTTTAAACGATAAAAGCTTCTCAGCATTTTTTGAAGCAAGCGTCATTTCACGCTTTCCTAAAGCTCCTTTGGCCCTCGCAACGTTCCATCCCGCAACAGCCATTGCAGCCCGGGCAGAGGTAGCAGCACAGTAGGTTGCCAATATTATTTCAGAACTGCTTACAGATATCAATTTTTCGAAAACATTTGGTGTCCAGAGTTCGGGATTTACATCGGGCGAAAACGGATCATGGAAAATATAACTGGAGAAATTATTTGGTAACTCAGCTGATATTGAAAAGCCCGGATACTCATCAAATAAACCGTAAAACAGTTCGAGCTGCAGAAATGGCGTAATTTCAAATCGATTGTTACCCGGCTTGATACGACCAAAAATATCTGCTAACAGTGATGTTTGCCTGTTTAAAAACGGTTCATCACCGAAACTAAGTTTACGGGCTGTTTCGGGACTGATTGGATACGCCTCAATACTTTTAAATGTAACAGGAGTTTCAGACCCTAATTTTTGCAGATAATCTATGCAGAGTAAAAAGTTGAGGCCGGTGCCGAAACCCGTTTCAAAAATGGTGAGCGGTGTTTTAGTTGCTAACGATTTAGTCAGACCGGTGGTTTCAAAAAAAACATACCGGCTCTCAGTAACTGCTCCGTTTGGATTGTGGTAATGCTGATCGAATTGTGCCGAAAACAGAGTGGTGGAGCCATCTTTAGTCTCTTTGATAATCGGCTCATCCTTATCATTCATAATCATTTAACTAATCAACACGCACAGGCGATGCTGCATGTTCGCCAACTACTGTCATCCAGGGGCGTATCTCCCATTTTTTTACAAGACCGTTTTTTACGTATGGGTCATTCTCTACAAACTCTTCAGCTGCTTTTGGCGATTCACCCGAAAAAAGTAAATAAGCTTTATCGGCAGGCTCTTGCAATGCTCCGCCTAAAAGCAGATCGCCGTTTTTGCTTGCGTGCCAGGCAAGCTGTAGGTGTTCCGTCCGGAATTCGGCCCGGCGATCGAGGTAATCATTTGAGAGTTCATAAATAAGCAGATAGTGCATGGAACATTGGCTTTATTGAGTGTTTATAACTTCAAATATAACCAAAGTTTCAGAGATGACAGACTGGAAAGCTCCAATATTTACGGTATGAACCGAAGCTGGAAAACAAGTACAAGGATGGAGTTATCAAGATCCATTGGGCCGCTTTGGCCAAAACCGTAATTCAGATGAGCCCGCATAATTTCCCGGTTTCCATCGAAAATATATCTGGTGATTCCGAATAAATAGTTGTTAGAATAAATCCTGTCGTAGTTAACATTTATACCGGTCTGACCCGGTTTTTCAGCCATTTCATCGTATCGTCCCAATAAATGCCACTCACGGGTAAGCCTGTACCCTAACTGGGCATAAAATCCGTTAAGATTGTACTCATTATCCTGGTTTAATATGATGCCGCGGCTTTCGTCCTTGGCGGTGAGACTCATGTATTCGAAATGAGTGAAAACCCTGTTTAGTCCAAAATTATTGGTTGCCACCCGGATGGAGTAAGAGGTTCTGTTAATATCGTAAGGGCCAACTCCGGCTTGAACCACACCGCGCTGCTGATTGGTTGCTACGTGCGAACCGATTGTAAGACCGTCAACTATTTCCCAGTCAAAACGACCACCGTAAAGTCCACCACCTGGTTTACGTTCTGTGATATTTGAGCCTGCCTGTACAAAGCGCCCCGCCCCGTTGCCGGCTTGGATTGCGTAATAAAAACTACCCTGCCGGCCATGTATCATCACACCCAGATCCCGGAAAGCAGAATAGCCCATTACATTCGAAAGTGTGGTTGTGATTGGCGCACGGTCATAGAAGAGCAGCCACGAGGAGGCGTTATTTGCAGTATCCCATGACTGACCGGGCATCATTATTTGGCCAACACGCACCACAAACCACGGCCTGATGCGTGCATCGGCATAAAAACAGAGCAAAGAGGGTGAAGTACCTGCAAGTTCTATCCATGATGTTACACTGAACGTCTCATTGATGTTTGCTCTGGTTAGTAATCGAGCCCTGCGTAGTCTGAATCCCTGTGTATCGATTGTTTCAGTGCCAAGTACGGGTAAATTTCCCTGTGAAGTTGTTACTACCTCCGTACTCTGATTGGCGATGTACCACGTTTGGATATATCCGCCAACATCAACAGAAAGCTGTGCCTGAGCAGCAGGAGCAATTATGAATATGATAGTGAGCAACGCAAATGAAGGAGCCTGTAATGTTCTTTTCATCTTCTTGATCTGTGGTTTCAATACACACTTTGCAACTCCGCCTGGAAAGCAGTTTGCATTAGAATTTTCCTCTCATATAACTCTTTCTCTATAATTGTATTCTACCACTTTATCATGAAGAGTATATTAAGGCTGAGGCTTTTAAGAGCCGCAAAACTGTTTTTACTGCGGATTTCTAAACCTCTGCAACATTAATTGAGCCGGCAATCTGTTCTTCGGTTAGTTTAAAGATTTCTATGATGTTCTCTTTTGTTATCGGGCCTGCGGCATCAATCTTTTCACCATCGCCATAAACGCGCAGAGCGTAGTCTGCAATCTCCGGAAATGCTTCTGCAGGTATACTCTGATCAGTTAATCTCTGGTAGAGTCCGTTATCTTCCAGCCACCCTTCAAAAACAGCAATAAATTCAGCTGCACTCTCATTTATGTTTGATGTTTTGATATCGAACAGCTTTTCACCTAATAGTGCGAGCCTGTCAACACAGCGGTTATTTTCTACCAACCACTTGAAGTACGCGGGATAAAGAATGGCCAGTCCACGCCCGTGTGCAAGATTTGGGTTGTAGCCGCTGAGGGCATGTTCCAGATTGTGCAGCAAAAATGTTGTGGGCACTCTACCGGCTGTTTGCATGGTATTGAGGGCCATTGTGGATGCCCATAAAAGCTGCCCGCGAAGAGATTCGTTTTCTGGATTTTCAAGCACTTTCGGCAAAGCTTCAATAACCACTTGCATAACACCTTCGCTGTATCTGTCAGCGGGAGGGGCTTCATTTCCACCGAGGATGTAATTTTCAAAAACATGGCTCAGAATATCAGAAGCACCATCACGTGTAGTTTGGGGTGGCAGCGAGGTGTGATAAGCAGGATTGAGCCACGATGCTGATGGTTTAAGAAACGGATAGCTGATCGGCGATTTTCCTTTTACTTCGGGATTGGAAATTACGGCATGGGCTGTAACCTCCGATGCGGTTGCGGCTGTGGTTGGGATGGTGGCAACCGGCAAAGCGCCCTGCATAGTTTTGTATTTCGGTTCGCCCAGAACGTATGGCCAGATTTCTTTCGCATCATCATGAATGAGACCCGCAATTGCTTTGGATGCATCCATTACCGACCCACCGCCAAATGCAAGTACAAAATCAACATCATTTTCTTTTCCGATTGCAGCAGCCCTATCAATTGTTACTGCATGCGGGTTGGGCTCTATTCCCTCAAAAAGAACAAATTCAATATTTCTTTGTGAAAGATTAGCCTTCACTTCATCAAGATAACCGATTCGTTTTACACTGCCGCCGCCAATTACAACCAGTACACGGTTTCCGTAATCTTTTAATTGGTCGAAAAAAGCGCTCTCTTTTGAGCTGCCAAAATAGATTCGTGTTGGGATATGAATTTCAAATGAGTTCATGTTAGAGAAAATTTGGTTATCATTATTCAGAATAAAATGAGCAAAAAAATGAATCAGTTTTGCTGATTCAGGCACCTTGATCTTTCTTCAATATATCAACAAAGCGCGATTAAATAAGATTTCATATGAGCCAAATTCAGGATCAAATTCACAAAAAAGCGGAAAAGTACTTCGATTATATGGTGCAGACCAGGAGGTACCTTCATAAAAATCCAGAAGTAAGTTTTAAGGAATTTGAGACAACCGATTACATTATTCATGAGTTGAAAAAACTGGGTATTGAAACCAAACGCCCGCTTGAAACCGGTTGTATAGGTATCATTGAAGGAAATCAATCCGACAGCGTTGTTGCTCTGCGGGCCGATATTGATGCTCTCCCGATGGATGAGGAGGGAGATGCAAAAAGAGAGTTTATGAGCGAAAGGCCAGGAGCCGCACACTGCTGCGGTCACGATTTTCACACAGCGAACCTGCTTGGAACGGCGCGTATTCTGAATGATCTGAAGGAGAATATTGACGGAAAAGTAGTTTTGATCTTTCAACCGGCTGAGGAGAAGCTTCCCGGAGGAGGGCGGCTTCTAACAGAATCAGGAGCATTGCAAAATGAAGGGGTGAAAAAAGTGTATGGAATGCATACAAACCCAAACTTTGCTCCGGGGCAGATAGCTGTAAAATCCGGCCCCCTCATGGCCTGTACTGTTGAATTTGATGTAGAGATCATCGGAAAGGGTGGCCATGCGGCTGCCCCGCATACCACCGTTGATCCCATTGTGGTCGCTGCCCAGGTTATTCAGCAGTTTCAAACCATTCCAAGCCGATCACTCGATCCTACTGAACCATCGGTGATAACTGTGGGGAAATTTCAAGCAGGTTCAGCACATAATATTATACCTGAAAAAGCCAGTTTAATGGGCACAGTTCGTGCATTTTCAATGGAAACAGCACGATTTATCAAACAAAGAATGGAGGAAATACTCTCCGGTGTAACTGCTGCATCGGGTGCAACTTTTACGTTTGAATTCAATGAAGGCTACCCGGCTGTTGTAAATGACGAAGACTGTGCAGAAACCATCCAATTATCCGGTGAAAAACTATTGGGATCAGATAATGTGATTGTATTGGAAAGGCCGCTCATGGCTGGTGAGGATTTTGCATTCTACCAGCAGCAATTTCCAGGTGCATTTTTCTTTTTGGGTACCGGCAGCGATGAAGCAGACTCAAAATGGAGTTGGCACCATCCGCGATACAATGTAGATGAAAAAGCATTTCTCACAAGCTCGGCATTGATGGCCGGTATTGTTCTGAACAGCTGACAGCATATTGTGTAAAAGCATAATTCTGCTTTGAGAATTACCACTCTGAGGTTTACATTGCTTCTACCGCATTAGGTGATGGATGTAAATTAAAATACCCGAATGGTTACCAGACTAGCCCGGCTTTGCTTGTTCTCGCTCTCACTGATAGTTTTCAGTGCATGTTCTGATAGTTCAGAGATCACTGTACTCAAGCTCGGTCACGGTCTCGACAGTACCCACCCTGTGCATCTTGCCATGGAGTATATGGCCGAGAGGGCAAGCGAATATTCAGAAGGTACTATTCGGATTGATGTGTATCCCGGGCAGCAATTGGGAACCGAGCGTGAACTTCTTGAGCTGCTTCAAATCGGCAGTGTGGATATTACGAAGGTCTCATCAAGTGTAATAGAAGGATTTGATCCCATTTATAAAGTGTTCAGTGTTCCGTTTTTATTTGTGGATGAAGAGCACAGATACAACGTATGGGATGGTGAAATTGGCCGTGAATTGCTGGATGCCGGAGAACGGATTCGCCTGATGGGACTTACCTATTACGATGCAGGTACACGAAGTTTTTACACCAAAGAGACTCCAATAAACCATCCTGATGATCTTTCCGGTTTACGGATCAGGGTACAGGAGAGTCCCGCATCAATCCAGATGGTGAATTTACTTGGCGGCTCTGCCACACCAATATCCTGGGGAGAAATTTATACGGCACTGCAGCAGGGAATTGTGGATGGTGCAGAAAATAATGCCCCGAGTTTTCATCTGTCGCGCCATTATGAGGTAGCAAGATTTTACAGCATCAACGAGCACACAGCCGTGCCGGATATTTTGTACATAAGCCTGGCCACATGGAATCGGTTAACTGAGACTGAACAGGAGATTATTCAGAAGGCCGCGGATGAATCGGCTATCTACCAGCGCCGTTTATGGCGTGAGGCAACAGACCGCGCAATGGATGAGGTTCAGGCTGCCGGTGTTGAAGTGGTTTATCCGGATAAGCAGCCATTCATTGAACGCTTGCAGCCGCTTTACCAGGTTTATATGGACGAATCGGATGAACTAAAGCAGTTTATTGAACGAATTCAGGAGCTTGCTGATGGATAAAATCATACAAATAATTGATACGGTTTTAGCATGGATTCTCATTATTCTGATGGGAATTCTGGTTATTGATGTTACCTGGCAGGTTATTGCACGTTTTTTATTGGGCTCAGCCAGCTCATTTACTGAGGAGGTAGCCCGCTTTTTGCTCATCTGGATAGGTCTTCTAGGCGCAGCCTATGCCTACCGGAAAGATCTGCACCTTGCCTTCGACTATTTTTCAATGAAAGTACACGGGCCGAGAAAGAAGATGCTCGGAATATTTATTCATTCTCTTGTGGCTGTTTTCTCATTCCTGGTGCTTGTTATTGGCGGAGGTTATCTGGTAAATCTTACGTGGGAATTGAACCAGGTTTCAGCTGCACTGCAAATACGTCTGGCATATGTGTACAGCGTTCTGCCTCTCAGCGGTTTTCTGATTGTACTCTATTCTGCGGTTTTCATCAGAGATATTATTCGTGGTGACGAAAATTCTGATGTACCTGATCCTAAACCAAGTGAGTCAATTTGATGGAGATTGCAGGAGTTCTGGTTCTGATTATTAGCTTTGTTTTTTTGCTTCTTATCGGGGTTCCCATTGCATTTTGTATCGGTATAGCCACACTTCTTACCATGCTGGTGAGCATACCATTTGATCCCGCCGTTACCACGGTTGCCCAACGTATGGCTACCGGCCTCGACAGTTTTACCCTGCTTGCGATCCCGTTTTTTATTCTTGCAGGGCAGATTATGAACCAGGGCGGTATTGCCCGGCGCCTTATCGATTTTGCGAAATCTATTGTTGGCATGCTGCCCGGAGGGCTTGCATATGTGCATGTGGTGGCAGCGATGTTGTTTGGCTCTATCTCCGGTTCGGCAGTGGCCACAGCTTCAGCAATCGGCGGTTTTATGGGGCCGCAAATGGAAAAAGAGGGATATGATAAAGACTTCACGGCAGCGCTCAATATCACGTCATCCACAACCGGGCTGATAATTCCGCCCAGTAATATCCTTATTGTTTACTCACTGGCTAGCGGCGGTGCTTCTATTGCAGCCCTTTTTCTTGCGGGGTACATTCCAGGTATTTTAACCGGATTGCTGCTGATGGCGGTTTCCGGCTACTTTGCATTTAAACGGAAATATCCTGTTACAGGCCGTGTTTCATTAAAAGTTGCAGCCAGAAAATTCTGGGATGCTATTCCAAGCCTGTTTCTAATTATTCTTGTGATCGGTGGTATAGTGGCAGGAATTTTCACAGCAACAGAGGCATCGGCCATTGCCGTAGTCTATGCTCTGTTTCTTGCGATAGCATACAGAAGTATGAGTCCTGCTCAGTTAAAAAGTGTGATGCTATCAAGCGTAAACACCACAGCAATTGTAGCACTCCTTATTGCTACCTCAATGGCTATGTCGTGGATTATGTCGTACGAGAATATTCCGATTTTTGTAACGGAAAGTTTGATAGCTTTAAGTGATAATCCGTTTGTGATTCTTATCATCATTAACATTATTCTGCTGATGGTGGGTGTGTTCATGGACATGACACCGGCTGTGCTCATTTTCACACCTATATTCCTGCCCCTTGTTGTTGAGATGGGTATGGATCCCGTTCATTTCGGGATCATAATGGTACTGAATTTAAGTGTTGGCTTGTGCACGCCGCCCGTGGGCAGTGTGCTTTTTGTAGGTTGCGGTATTGCAAATATCTCCATTTCAAAAGTTATAAAACCTCTGATTCCGCTTTTCATCGCTATGGTAATTTCTCTGCTGATAGTGACCTATTTTGAAGATTTGAGCCTTTTCCTGCCGAGATTGTTCGGGTATTAATTTAATTGATCAGAATTGTAATGCATCAGTCGAAAAAGCCTTTCTATAAACTTCTCAAACCGTTGAGAGAGAAATTTCCTGATCTAAATATTTTCGAGAATTCTGTGGTTTCTGATGATGGGAGGCATTTTTTTATGATTCGTGATGGACTTGAAACCTTTTTGATGGTTCACTCATCAGAACAGACCGAGTTTTCAGGTGAGAATATTTCCATCGGTAATTTGAAACTTCTGAAATGTCGGCTCATTCGCGAAAATGCAAACGTACTTCGAGAGCTTTTTCCATTTACTAAGCCGGTATTAGCCGGAAAACGAAACTCTTATGGGCTGGGAGACAGGCTTGGAAACGCTGGTGGCGCCCATCTGAAAGCAATCAGCGGAACAGGGTTTTTCCCGGTACTGGCACAGCAATCCATCCGAGAGCTGGAACGAACCGGCAGAACCGCTGAAGATGTACTTGATGCAGCAAGCTGGGCCGTTTTTCGGGAGGGATATCATGGGGGATTCGGTGCAGACGGGGATCATCTGAAAACAACCGCTGATATTGACCTGATTGTAAATGCCGGTTTTACCATGTTTACGATAGATCCGAGTGATTATGTTGTGAATGAAGCGGCAGGTATGGAAGATGCAGAACTTCAGCATCATTTTAAAAATCTGCCCTGGGATCAGCTGCAAGATCAACCGGAAGATTTTTTATATCGAACAGTTGGTGTAACCTTTTCATTAAATGCCGGTTTTTCAATTTCTCCATCAAGAAAAGAAATCTATACCGGAATGGTTAAATACGGGAGGGTTATTAGCCATACAAAAAAGATGGCTAACTATTTGAGAGATACATATCCAGGCCATCCTGCTGAACTGGAGCTCTCGGTGGATGAAACCGATCAGCCCACCACGCTTTTTGAGCATCTGTTGATTGTATCGGAGTTGAAACGCCTGGGAGTTGAGCTTGTTAGCCTTGCACCAAGATTTTGCGGTGACTTTGAAAAAGGCGTGGACTTTCGCGGAGATCTGTGTCAATTTCGCGAAGAGTACCGGCAGCATCTGGCCATTGCAAAAAAGTATGGTGGCTATAAACTGAGTATCCATTCGGGTAGTGATAAGTTTTCGGTTTACGAGGTGATAGGTTCCATTAATGAAGGGACGGTTCACGTAAAAACAGCCGGAACAAGTTATCTTGAAGCTCTTCGAACAGTGGCAGAGGCAAACCCGACTCTTTTCAGGCAAATCCTTGTTTTTTCAAATAACAGGTTTGAAGAGGATAAAAAAAGCTACCATATTTCCGCCCGCCCGGAAAACATTCCTGATCTCAAATCATTAAAAAACATGGAGCTTAAAAATCTGCTTGATCATGACGATACACGGCAGGTTTTGCATGTGGCGTATGGTTCCGTGTTGCATGGGCAGGGAGAGGTGTCCGTTGCCTTTAAAAAACAATTGATGGAGACACTTACAGAGAATGAGGAGCTGTATGAATCTAATTTGAAGCAACACTTTGAGAGGCATTTGATGCCTTTTGTATAGTTTCAATCTTTCATTAGAACCGCTAAAAAGATATACTGTTTAGTAGATTGGGGTAAATTTTAAAAAGAGTTATCCTGGCGCCATGCAGGAAGTTGCAAAGTTATAGAATTATGATTCATAAAGGATTGAGTAATGAAAAATAATGACATTTTTTCCCTTAAAGGAAAAACATCAGCTGTTATCGGATGGAGCGGAGTATTGGGCGGTGGCATGGTACAGGCGCTTGCCGAGGCAGGAGCTAAAACCGCCATTTTTTACAGTGGAAACCCCGATGGAGCTGAAAACCGGAAAGTCGAAGTTGAAAGGATTGGCGGAGAAGCGATCATCTGCAAAGCCGATGTAAGGAGTGAAGAGTCGCTCAAAAAAGCTTTTCAAAAAGTTGAAGAAACCTGGGGTCGGCTTGATATCCTGGTGAATGCACCCGGTGTTAACTCCATAACCCCGGTGATGGAAATTACAGAAGAGGAGTGGGATCGAATCATGGAGATCAATCTGAAGGGTGTGTTTCTTGCAAGCCGGATTGCTGCCGATATCATGATGAGAAACAATATTCCCGGCAGCATCATCAATATTTCGTCGGCATCATCAGAAGTTCCCCTTTCAAAAGTATTTACATATAGCATTTCAAAAGCGGGCATGAATAATATGACAAAGTTTCTTGCACGCGAGTGGGCTGAAAAAAATATTCGTGTGAATGCAATTATGCCGGGTTTCTTTCCAGCTGAACAGAACAGAAAAATTCTTACAAAAGAGCGTACTGAAGCAATATTTAACCATACTCCAATGAACCGATTTGGTGAGCCTGCTGAACTGGCCGGTGCTTTAATCTGGCTGGCATCAGAAAAAGCCTCCTCATTTGTAACCGGTGCTATTATTCCGGTTGACGGTGGTTTTACTTCAATGACAATCTGAAAGAATGAACAGAACTGAATCCCTCCATTTTATTCAAGATCACAAAGCCATCGCAGTATTGCGATTTGATGATCCAGACTCTTTTAAACAGCTGATTGAAGCACTCTATAAGGGTGGAATCAGAATCGCAGAGATCACAATGACGGTACCCGGAGCCATCGGATTGCTTGAGAAGAGTCATTCATATCTGCCGGAAGACATGTTGCTTGGAGTAGGTTCCGTGATTGATAAAAAAACTGCTGAAGAAGCAATCAAGGCAGGTGCGGATTTTGTTGTAAGTCCGATTGTTAAAAATGAAGTGATAGAAACTTCACGAAACTTAGATAAAGTTGTGATAGCCGGTGCATTTACTCCTACCGAAATTCAACATGCATGGGAATCCGGTTCAGATATTGTTAAAGTATTTCCCGCAAATATTCTTGGGATGGATTTTTTCCGGGCGGTAAAAGCTCCACTGCCACATTTACAGCTGATGCCTACCGGCGGAGTTTCACTAACCAACGGTAAAGAGTGGCTCGACGCCGGTGCCTGTGCAATTGGTATAGGGAGTGCACTGGTATCTAAAAAAGATTTACACAATAAAGATTTTGAATCAGTTTCAGAAAAAGCAGCGATTTTGGTAAAAAACCTTCAATAATGGATGAACCTGCATGAGTAAAAAAATTGTAACGTTTGGTGAAATTATGCTGCGGCTGTCAACACCCGGATATAAACGGTTTGTCCAGGCGGAGGCATACGATGCTACATTTGGAGGCGGTGAGGCCAATGTTGCAGTCTCACTATCACAGTTTGGTCTGGAATGTACCTTTGTAAGTCGAATTCCTTCTCATGAAATTGGGGAAGCAGCTGTTCAGTCGTTGCAAAAATTCGGAGTAAAGACGGGGCACATACAGCGTGGAGATGAGAGATTGGGTATCTATTTTCTTGAAACAGGTGCAAGTCAGCGCCCGTCAAAGGTGATTTACGATCGCTCAAACTCAGCAATTAGTCAGCTGGATCCAGCTTCAATCGACTGGGATGAGATTTTTGTTGGAAAAAAGTGGTTTCACTGGACGGGTATAACGCCTGCACTGGGCAGCAATTTGGTTACGGCTTTAAACGATGCTTGTACATCTGCAAAAAAAGCCGGAGTTCGTATCAGTTGCGATCTCAATTTCAGGGCGAAACTTTGGACAGAAAAGGAGGCACAAACCGTTATGATTCCGCTTATGGAATATGTGGATGTGTGTATTGCCAATGAAGAAGATGCACAGCGAAGCCTCGGGTTTAGTGCCGGTTCAACAGTTGTAGATGCTGCCCGCCTTGATGAGGATGCATATATCACCCTGGCAAAATCTCTCAAAAAAAAGTACGGTTTTGATACAGTTGCCATTACTCTTCGCGAAAGTTATTCAGCAAGTTTAAATGGCTGGAGTGCACTGCTGCATGATGATAAGGATTGCAAAACTCCCCATCGCTCCAATCGGTATGAAATTACCATAATAGATCGTGTTGGCGGGGGCGATTCCTTCTCCGCGGGACTGATTTTTGGGCTGCTTACAACAGAGAGTACAAGAGATGCTCTTGAGTTTGCCGTTGCCGCTTCGTGCCTGAAGCAGACAATTCCGGGTGATTTTAATCTTATACGTGTTAGCGAAGTGGAAAAATTACTAAATAGTGGCGGCTCCGGCCGTGTTGAACGGTGAGGATTTAGAACAAATACCAGATCTTGCCATGAAAAAACAATTCATACACAAAGATTTTTTACTGCAGAATGAAACAGCTGAAAAACTGTATCATGAAGTTGCCGCCGGCCTCCCCATCATCGACTATCATAATCATCTCCCACCGGATCAAATCTATGAAGATCTGAATTTCCGTAATCTTACGCAGATATGGTTGTCTGGTGATCATTATAAATGGCGCGCCATGCGAACCTGTGGGGTGGATGAAAGATATATTACGGGGGATGCTACAGATAAAGAGAAATTTCTTGCATGGGCTGCTGTTGTACCCAAAACAATAAAAAATCCACTGTATCACTGGACACACTTGGAGCTCAGTAACCTATTTAAGATTTCTGATCGGCTGTTGAATGGCGAATCGGCAGATAAAATCTGGGATGAGTGCAATGAAATGCTTCAAAGCCCGGAGTTTTCAGTCAGAAGCCTGCTGAAACGTTACAATGTGAAGGTTGTGGCAACAACTGATAATCCCGTAGACTCGCTGGCTGCGCATGAGAGTTTTCAGAAAGAGAGGCAGACAGACTTTTTAATGGTGCCAACATTCAGGCCGGATGTGGGTATGCATATTGAAAACAGAGAGTCATTTATTAAATGGGTAAAAGCTCTCGAAATAGTGTCTGGAATTTCGATATCGGGCTACAGCGATTTTCTGGATGCCATAAAAGCCCGCCATGATTTCTTCCATAAGCTGGGATGCCGCGCATCCGATCATGGAATAGCAGAGCCATTTTCTGATCCCTTCACCGATCTGCAGTTGAAGAACACTTTTCAGGATGCAATGAGTGGCCGGTCTGTATCCCGCGCTGATGCTCGTAGTTTTAAATCAGCATTTCTCTATAATTGCGGTTTGATGAATCACGAAAAAGGGTGGGTTTTTCAACTTCATATCGGGGCTTTACGTAATAACAGTTCCAGAATGATGGATAAACTTGGGTCTGACTCCGGCTTCGATTCCATGGGGGATGTGGAGATGGCCCGGCCATTAGCAAGGTTACTTGATCGCCTCGATTCGGTAAATAAACTGCCAAAGACTATTCTTTATAATATCAATCCTCGGGATAATGAGTTGATGGTTACAATGGCCGGAAACTTTCAGGATGGATCTCTACCCGGTAAGATTCAGCACGGGCCACCATGGTGGTTTCTGGATCAGAAAGATGGTATTGAAAAACAGATCGATTCGCTCTCGAATATGGGGATTTTGAGTGAATTTATTGGTATGACAACAGATTCCAGAAGCTTTCTCTCGTTTTCACGCCACGATTATTTTCGGAGAGTTCTGTGCAACATTATTGGTAAGGATGTTGAAAACGGGCTTATTCCGGATGAAGAAGATCTGCTGATATCGCTTGTTGAGAGAATCTGCCATAAAAATGTTCGTAACTATTTCAAATACGAAAACTGATGAATACAAAACTTCTTAAATCAATAAAGATTGCGGTTATTATCTGCTTATTTCCGGTAGTTTCACAAGCTCAGATTTACTCTGTTGAAGTGACGGCCGGGGCTTTTGACCGGTTGCATTCAATAGTCTCATTTTATCTGCCTGCAGACTTTGAACCAGGTGAGTATCACCTGCAGTCTGAAAATGATGAGAATACAATACTCCAGGTTGATGAAAAGAACAGGGCATGGTTCATCCTCGATGAACTTGCTTCCGGTGGGTCGAAGAGATATATCCTGAATTCAGATCAAAAAATTGAAGACCTATCAGTTTACTCCTTGAATTACGAGCTGGATGAGAATACCATCACACTAAAAACAGGCAGCAGTCGGGTACTGAGCTATTATCATGGTGAAAATAATCCTCCGGATGTACTGGATGAGCGTTATAGACGAGGTGGTTACATCCACCCTGTTTACTCACCGGCAGGCATAATTCTTACAAATCATCTTAATGTTGACCAGCATCCGCATCATTCCGGAATTTGGTCGGCATGGACAAACACGGTTTTTGAAGGGCGCACACCTGATTTTTGGAATGTTCATCTGAACAGCGGCCGGGTTGATGTGGATAATGGTGCGATAGTGCCGATTCGTGGAAGTGTATTTACCGGATTTAAATCGAACCACAGATTTGCAGATCTTTCATCACCCGAAGAACCGGAAATTGCACTAAATGAAGTGTGGAAAGTTCGAGTATTTCAGCCTGGCAACGGATATCATCTTTTTGATCTCGAAGCAACTCAAACTGTAAATACAGACAAACCGCTTCACTTACCTGAATACAGATATGGCGGGATTGGTTTTCGAGGCCATGCAGACTGGGATGTTCCTGAAAATGTCACATTTTTAACTGCAGAAGGTATGAATCGAGACGGCCATGGAACACGAACCCGATGGACACACATTGGTGGTCGAAGCGATGGTGTGCTCGCAGGAATAGCTATTCTAGGGCATCCCTCAAACTATCGTCATCCCCAGCCGGTGCGAATTCATCCGGATGAACCTTTTTTTAACTTTGCTCCGCAGCAGATGGGGGATATGATTATTGAGCCTGGAACCCCGTACACAGCGCGCTACCGTTTCATTACGTATGATGGAGAACCTGTACCCAAACTGCTGAACCGGCTTTGGGATGATTATGCCTGGCCACCTGGTGTTAGCGTTGTTAAGCTGAACGAAGAGGACTGAGTTTTTATTAACGTAAAATCTCAGAAAGATTTTTTAAAAGAGCAGTCTTACGGAACTTCAAGCCACCACAGAGTCTGTCATGCTTAATGAAATAAAAGATTTTCTCCTTCATCTTCGGTTGCACTACCAGTTTTTTATTCTTTCAGGCGGATATCTTCTTGGTGGTTTGATGGCGAATGAGATGAACGAAATACAATTTTGGCTGCAATTCCTGAATGTACATGTACTTCTGTTTGGTGGTGCTACTGCATACAACTCATACTGGGATAAAGACGAAGGACCCATTGGCGGATTGAAAAATCCCCCAAAAATGACAACCTGGATGCATAAAGTATCACTGATTTTTATGGTTGCAGGATGGTTCTGGGCCTTCAGTATAAACATCGTTTATTTTTTAATTTTTGGGTTAAGCCTGCTTTTATTCTGGTTATACTCAACACCATATGCGCGATGGAAGGGCCGCCCGATAGCAAGTATGGTAGCAATTGCTTTAAGTACGGGTACAAATTCTGTGTTGCTTGGATTTCTGGCGGCAGGTGGAGATTTCTCGCCTGTATTGATCACTGTTTCAGCCGGAGCTGCATTGATATTGTTAAGTTTGTACCCGATCTCTCAGGTTTACCAGCTGGAAGAAGACAGCAAGCGCGGAGACGTTACTTTCACCAAAAAATATGGACTCAGAGGAGTGAAGCTTTTTTTTCGGTATAGTTATCTCGCAGGATTGATTTTACTCACTTCAGGGTTTTATATAGTGTATCCAGTTCCCGCTATTGCGCTCTTCATAACAGCTTTACTATCATTTCTTATTTTGAATGCTTTTGTGGTTCGTTTGGAGGGAACCGCAAATGAATACCCAACTGTTATGAAGATCAAATTTTTGGCTTCGCTTGCATTTGTGTTTTTTTTAATCACATCAAATGCTGTTCGGTATGAATGGATTGGAGACACATTTTTGAGAATTTATTTTTAAAGTTTTTTTTAGGAATTATGACAGATGTAAAAACAACATGTATTACTCGCGATATTATTGAAAATGCGTACACATACAGCGAATACAGGGATTTGATTGATGAGCTTCTTTTGCAGGGAAAAACAACGGGAGAAAATCACTCCGAATCGATGCTGCACTATACAAAAATGAATGTACACAGGATGAACCGAATCGATAAACGAACGGGATTAACTGATGAAATTATTCAAGCTCTCGAGAAACTTGACCGATCGATAATTTGGTTAATCATCACAGAGGCCTGGTGTGGAGATGCGGCTCAATCCATTCCCATTATCCAAAAAATGGCGGATTCCACTAAAAAAATACAGGTCAGATACATTTTGCGGGATGAGAATCTTGAAATCATGGATCAGTTTTTAACAAACGGTAAAAGCCGGTCTATTCCCAAACTGATCGCACTCGACGCACGAACACTGGAAATTCTTGGAACGTGGGGACCACGCGCAGAAGAGGCTCAAAATCTGTATGATGAATTAAGGTTAAGAGACGATATGTCATTTCAAACAGTGGCGGAACGTCTGCATAAATGGTACGCTGATGATCGTGCAAAATCGTTGCAAAATGAGTTTGTACCGTTGCTAAACCGATGGCAAAATAACTAAAGGCAAATATTACATTGCCCGAAAGCAAAAATATCGATTCTTTCTACCGTCACATTGCCCAGACAAGTGATGAACCAATGGGGATTGAGATTGATAGGGCAGAAGGTTGTTTTTTGCATACGAAAGATGGAAGACGATTCACAGATCTTATCTCGGGAATTGCAGTAAGCAGCTTAGGCCATCGCCATCCGGAAGTGATAAAGGCTATTCAGGGCCAGCTGGAAAAACACCTGCATGTGATGGTTTATGGGGAATTTATCCAGGAGCCGCAAAGCCGGTTTGCGCAACGATTGTGCAGCTCTCTTCCGAAAACATTGGATCGCGTGTACTTTGTGAATAGCGGAACCGAGGCAATTGAAGGTGCTCTGAAACTGGCAAAAAAAACAACAGGAAGAAGCAAATTTGTAGCCTTTCAGAACAGTTACCACGGGGATACACACGGCTCTCTGAGTGTTACCGGAAGAAATGTGTATCGCGATCCCTACGAACCACTGCTCCCGAATGTCCACTTTCTGAATTATAACAGTTTTGATGGGCTTGATGTAATTGATAAGAATACTGCCGCCGTAATACTTGAACCGATTCAGGGAGAGGGTGGAGTAATACCTGCTGATACGGAATGGCTAAAGAAAGTGAGAAAACGATGTGATGATACCGGTTCACTATTGATTTTTGATGAAATACAGACCGGTTTTTTCAGAACAGGAACCCTGTTTGCATTTCAACATTACGGAGTAGTACCGGATATTTTGTGCCTGGCAAAGGCGATGGGTGGAGGTATGCCGATGGGTGCTTTTGTTTCATCAACCGAAATATTTGAAGTGTTCAAGCACAATCCCCCCCTGAACCACGTTACCACTTTTGGAGGTCACCCGGTCTGCTGTGCGGCCGCTGATGCCAACCTAAGAGTACTTCTCAGTGAAGATTTCTCTAACA
>SLGA01000321.1 GCA_007123985.1 Balneolaceae bacterium
AAAGAAGTGGGTGAAATTGGTTAGATAGAATACGATTACCGGTTAAGCTACCTTTTTTAATCAGTATCACTTCGGAGAGATGGCAAACTATTGGGATCATTATACCCCTTGATGTTAACATCTTCATTCTGATGAATTTCGGGGGTTACGGCTGATCTTATAAGTGATATTTAGATGACTATTGCTAAAAACCTTGATCTCAAAAATGTCACATGCTTCAGAAGCAAAATTCCCGTAAGTGTCTAAGTAAACTGCGTCCCAGCTGTTGAAGCGATGAAACATTCCTGTTTCACAATTTTGCAAAACGGTGGATAGAATAATATCAGCAATCCGAAGATGGATTTATCTCAACCATGTAGAATAATAAACTCACAAGCCTATTACGCTTCCGGGAGAAGTCTATCTAAGCTCCTCCTTTTCCACCACTTTTTCCAGAACTTCCCTGCTCAAACCGAGTTTTACTTCCATCTCTTCGAGGGTAATGTTCTTGGTTTCAGGCATCATTTTCCAGACAAAAAGTAGCTGCAGCACCATCATAAGCGCGAAGAATGCGAAGATAGGGCCTCCACCAAAGATGCTTTCGATGTAAACGAAGTTACCGGCAATCAATGCCGCAAAAATCCAGTGGGTGCTGCTTCCGAGAGAGTTACCAAAGGAGCGCACATTGTTCGGGAAAATTTCAGAGATAAACACCCAGATTACAGCACCCTGGCCAATGGCATGCGATGCGATAAATACGAAGATGAGTATCGGAATTGTAATTCCTGTAAACGTTTGAGTAAAAAAGGCATATGCAATGGCCGAAAGCGAAATTATATACCCGAATGAACCAATGTACATTAGGAAACGCCTGCCAAATTTATCGATAAGAAGCAGGCCAAGCATCGTAAATACGAGATTTGTAACACCAACACCCACTGTAGAAAGAAGAGCTGTTTCTGCGCCAAGGCCGGTCAGTTCAAAAATTCGCGGTGCGAAGTAGATAATGGCATTAATTCCTGAAACCTGATTAAAAAAGGCAAACAGAAATGCCAGTGCAATCGGGAATTTGTAGCGCTTGCTAAAAAACTCTGTAATGCTTGTATTCTTACCGGGATCGATATCACTGGCCTGAATCGCTTTTAGGGAGGCATCAACCGTATCAGGATTTATAATCCGGAGGATCTCTTTCGCCTCTTCAATTTTATCTTTGGCAACTACCAGCCATCTTGGGCTTTCGGGAATTGTAAAGACCATTACCAAAAAGAATGTTGCGGGCACAATTTCCACTCCCAGCATCCATCTCCACGACTCTATATTCTCCGTTCCAATCAAAAAGTTTGAAAAATAAGCGATGAGAATGCCTAATACGATATTAAACTGGAAAAGTGCCGTCAGCTTTCCGCGATTTTCGGCAGGAGCAATTTCAGAAATGTACATCGGGGCAACCACGGAAGAGGCACCAATACTCAATCCGCCAATAAAACGGGCAACCATCAACGTATAAACTTCGGGAGCAAATGCCGAACCAACTGCGGAAACCAGAAATAGAGCAGCTATCCATATTAATGATCTGCGCCGGCCAAAACGCTGTGCGGGAATTCCACCGAAAAGTGCCCCAATAATTGTTCCATACAGTGCCATCGCAACGGTTTGGCCTATCATAATGTCACTCAGGCCCCACATAGCCTGTATATTCTGTTCACCCCCTGAAATTACGGCCGTATCAAAACCGAATAAAAAACCACCCAGAGCTGATGTGATTGCCCAAAAAAATATTTTATGCCTTTTCATACTGTGCTGTTGTTTAACGTTTTGATGAAACTGCCTGTTGTTATCTCACAGGAAACTAAACGGTATGTATAAACTCTGTAAATGTACTGTTCTACGATTGAAAATCAAGAAGATTTTTTTTGAGACATGACTGAAAGTGCCAAACCCCAAGCTCACGTTTTACAGAAAACCGGCCTTTATCATAGATGTCTGAACGCAACCCCGCCTGAACAGCCTCGCAAATCTCAATATCCTCCTGCTGTATTTTAGCGCTGTACTCCATGTCACTTTGAATAATTCCCTGCTCTTTCGCTTTTTTGGGATCGGTGTAGAAAAAATCGAAAATCACCCGGCATTTGTCATACCCAACCGGTTCTACAATATTGGTTTGAAGCCGGCCGGGCAAAATATTGAGCATAATATTAGGATAGATAAAGTAGTAAAATGCCTGCCCATCCTCTGCATGATAGGGATTATCGTCCGATATGTCACCGAACGGACTATATTGCAGTGAGTAAAACTCAGCTAATTCCGTAACATAGTTTTTATAGTCCAGCAGGCCGGCGAGTTCTGGGTGAACAATCGGAATGTGGTATCCTTCGAGGTAATTATCCACGTAAACTTTCCAGTTGCAGTCAATCAGATCAACCGTAGTGGTATGATATTCCATCTGATTAAGATGAATTGGAGTGATTCGCTCGGGAATTTCTTTCAAAACAGTATCTAATGATTTAGCTGAATCATCCAGTGAGATGAACACAAGTCCTTCCCAAATCTCTGTTCGTATCGGTTTAAGACCAAAGTCTTTTTTATCGAACAGTTCTACCCTGTCGAATTGCGGTACTCCTCGAAGAGAACCATCCATCAAATATGTCCAACCGTGGTATTTGCATTGCAGTACGGTTGCAGTTCCGCTTTTTACGGCAAGCGGACCGCCCCTGTGCCTGCAAACATTATAAAAAGACCGGATTTCACCGGATGAATCACGCACAATGATAACCGGATTACCGGCAACCGTACGGCAAACAGAATCTCCTGAATTGGGTATCTGGGACTGATGACAAGCAAGCTGCCAGTTTTTTTTGAACACAGCATCTGTTTCGATCTTCAGAAAATCAGGATCTGTGTACCACGATGACGGAATTGTCTCGGCCCGCTCAATGGGCTTCAGTTCGAGGTCATCGTGGTTGATTGAGTATTTCAAAAAGATCCGTAATTGACTGTTTCCCTGATGTTATTGAACGAATCAATGTGTCAGTAAAACCCGATTCCCATAATTACTACGAAAACCAGAATATAGATGGCCACTAATGCCGCGAACAGTATGATCGTAGCTTTTGCCCAGTTTGCTTTCGATGATTTTGTATTTTCACTGAAAGCCCAGACGAAATACATAATTACGTTTACAACAGGGATAACTGTAATCAATAAAGTTACAATCCACTCTTTAAGAGTTACTTCTTCCGCTTTTTCGGTATGAAGATCATTCATAACTCATCAGCTTTTAGATGTTTAATTGCCTCTGGTTTACAGAGCTTTAAACCAATCCTGAAAATATTCCCCTACATAAGGAGTAAGTTTTTTCTCGCCGTTGATAGCTCCCATCAAACTTAAAACCCACAATACCAGTACAATAATCCATGCAAAGATATTGATGATCGGGATTATGCTTCCTAAGATCGATAAGAGTATTAGTCCCAGCATCTGCCGCACATAAAAAGATGTTAGTTCTGTCTTGTTATCTCCCTGATTGAGTACTAAGGCTACAATCCAGCCGATTAATGTGATATGAGCAACGATTGATTTTGTTTTATCATCCATACTATTTCTCTTTGGGTTAGAGTGTTCCTTTTGGGTTTGTACCATATTCGTTTGATCCAGACTGACCTTCCTGTACATAGAAGTAGATAAGTACTATCAGGCCTACAAGTGGTATAAAACCTATCAACAACCACCACCCGGTCTTTCCGATATCATGCAGACGGCGCACACTAACAGCAAGTGACGGGATAAAGATCGCAAGGCTGAACAGGCTACCGAGTGTAGTTGATATTGAGCTGATAATTACTGAAATAACTATGTTCACCAGTACAAATGTCCAAAACTCTTTACGGCGCGCGCGCCCTTCAAAGTCAACAAACTTTTGCCATGGCACCAGGTACCACTCTTTGATTTCATTAAAATCCATACAATCCCCTTATTCGTTTGTATTTACTATTTCTATTCGCATTTTGCTACACCGATAATCAGGAAACCAAAGCTTAAATTCAACATCTAAGCGAAATGAATTCCTTCTTTGTTGCAATCTGTACGCCGGGCTTAGATTATGATATATTTTTCGAATGGATAATGCCTTCGAATCTCGCAGAAATTATTCTATTTTTTTGTTAAAACTCATTCAGATACTATGTCTACAAAAAATCTGGCCGTACAGCTTTTTAAAGAAGTTTTAGGAAATGTTGACCCCCAAAAATTCCTTCCCGAAATCGTGCAGTATGATTCCGAGAAGAGTGATCTCGTTATCCAAAATGTTTCTTACACTCTCCGTTCAGATAAACCTCTCTATTTGATTGGCACAGGGAAAGCCTCCCCAACTATGGCCATGGCGATGGAAAAGATTCTTGGCAATCGTCTTCATGCAGGAATGATTATTGCACCTCAGGATTCTAAAGCTGATTTAAAAACTGTAGAAATGTTGATTGGCTCTCATCCGCTGCCTGATGAAAAGAGTTTCACTTCATCAAAAAAACTACTGGATTTTATTCACTCGATACCGGCAGATGCATTGGTTCTGAACCTTGTTTCAGGCGGTACATCTTCCCTCTTTTCACTTCCAAAGGATGAAATCAGCCATACTGACCTGAAAACTGTGTATCAAATACTGCTGAACTCGGGAGCATCCATTCAGGAGATTAATTCGGTTCGAAAAACGTTATCAAAAGTAAAAGGTGGTCAGCTTTTAAACTATTTAAGACATACCACCCTTATTGATATCATCATTTCGGATGTGCCCGATGATGATTTACGGTTTATCGGTAGCGGGCCTACCATTTCTCAGGAAATTTCATTCGAAGCAGCTCTGGAAATTATCCATAAATACAACCTTACCATGCAGATTCCGGACACTGTGATGTCGTACCTGAATACTCGTGCAAATGATTCAGAAAGCTTTAATGTTGCCGATTTTGATACACACCAAAGTTTTATCGTATCATCAGCTTCCATAGTAGCGGAAAAATTTAGTGCGCTTGTTCAATCACAAGGATACCAATCAGAATTGATAAAACCTGCCTGGTCCGGACTCATTGATGATTTTGAGAAACATATTCTCTCGATCATCAACCCGTCATTAAAAGAAGAAGAAACGCAGAAGGCTTTTGTCTTTTTCGGTGAGTGTACCGTTGAGGTGTCGGGCGATGGGCTTGGAGGAAGAAATCAGGAACTTGCGCTGCGGATGGCAAAACAGCTGAAAAATTACAGGCAGAATGTTACGTTTATGAGCGCCGGAACAGATGGAATTGACGGACCAACCGATGCAGCAGGAGCGGTTGTTGACCAGAAAAGTTACGCTGAAGCCGCAAGCATGGGTATAGATCCTGATTTATATCTTACCGAAAACAACAGTTATCGATTTTTTGAGAAGTTTGGCGGACACATCATCACCGGCCCAACCGGTAATAATGTTATGGACTTACAGCTTATATTGATCGATTAATTCTCGTTACAAACCACTTTAAACCCTTTCTTCCGAACAGTGCGGATATACTCGAAATCGGAGTGAACTCTCATTTTCTTTCGCAGATAACTAACATACACATTGATGTAGTTTGTCTGTGTATTGAAACCAATTCCCCACACATTTTTTGCCAGCTCTTCAAGTGAAATTGTCCGGCCTTCATTTTTCATCAAATAAACAAGCAAATTAAACTCAGAATTAGTCAAATCAACATCGCTACCGTTCATCATCATAGTACGCTCGATGAGATCAATTTTTATTTCACCGCATTCAAGCTCGCTTTCTTCATTGGTGGCACTTCTCCTGAGGATAGCTTCAATACGTGCAAGGAGTTCATCAATACTGAACGGTTTTGTGAGGTAATCATCAGCTCCTGCACTCAGATTTTTTACTTTCACATCGGTTTCGTGGTCGGCAGATAAGATCAAAATCGGGGTGTTGTCACCATTTTCGCGAATTTTGGCACAAACATCATAACCGTTACCATCAGGCAGGCGCAGATCGAGAACAATCATGTCGAAATCTTTATTTTCTGCCTGTTCCAGTCCCTTGGTTGCAGTGGCTGCTTCTGTTACAAGCCCCCCGTGATGTTCGAGAGCTTTTTTTACAAGCAATCGAATCGTTGGATCGTCTTCAACAATCAAAATATCCAGATTTTCTAATCGTGCCATAGTAGAGTAAATTAAATATAACGGTTAAGAACTGCGATGAATCCAATTACAAACTTCATCCTACTCATCTTGTTTGTAGTTATTATTTCTCAGCCAGTTTAGTGTATTCTTGATGTAGTTATCATTCATTCCATGCTTTTCATCTAAGAGAAGAAGTTGTGCAGAAATACCACGCTCTTTCAAATTCTGAATCTCTTTCTCCTGGTTTTTGTGATCCACAGTATCATCATTTTTACCATGTATGGCAAGAATATTCAAATGATTAAGATTTTTCCAACCCTCTTCACTAATTACTTCAGTTTTTATTCTTGCGCCGATTACTACAATTTCATGGACGTGCTTCCATCGAGTAAGACCGAAATAACCGGCCACATAACCGCCCATGGAATATCCGATTACACAGATTCGGGACACGTTAATAAATTTTATGAGATTATCCACTATTTCCTGGATAAATTCAGACGTAATTTCTAATGATTTGATGAACTGTTTCCGTTTTCCGTCGTACAGGTACCAGGCTCTACCCCATTTGGAAACCGTTTTGCCACCTCTTTTTTCATACAAAGGATAAGGTCCCTGAATAAACAAGTGGTAGGCCTCTACATCAAGAAGTGGTGCCATCTGTTTTTCAAAATCTTTTAAGTTGTCCCCGAATCCGTGTAGATAAAGAATCAAAGGTTTTTTATTTCCCTTTTTTCCCGTCTCAATCAGTTTGTAAGGAACTTCAATTTTAAAAGATGTTTTCCCCGAAATTAGCACATCTTTTGAAAGATCCGATTTCTGCATGCTTTGTATTTATAATACTGTACTTCGTAGTTATTTAAGAGTATGAAAATATTTTAATATTAATCAATCTCCAAACAATAAACCATCGAAGACAAAAATTTTAATCAATCAGAATTTCTGATCGATTAAAAATGATTGTAAAATGCAATTAGGCACTTATAAAATCTCTTTTTCTTACATATATAATTACTTCAGCACTGTTAGTTTTCTTGAGATTACGGAGCTTCCTGCTGTTAATCTGTACAGATAAATCCCACTGGATAAACCTGAAGCATCGAAAGATATTCGATGGCTGCCGGCCTGCACAGTGCCATTTACCAGGGTAGCCACTTGCCGGCCTGTCATATCGTACACTTGGAGTGTTACATTACTGTTTTCCGGCAGTTCATAACTTATAGTTGTGGTTGGATTGAACGGGTTGGGGTAGTTTTGGTTGAG
>SLGA01000102.1 GCA_007123985.1 Balneolaceae bacterium
ATCCTGCGAAGATGCCCCACATGATCATACGGTCCAAAATATTTACTGCCGTCTTTCACAACAGTTCGGGTAGGATAAACTCTGGGCTTTTCATCGTTTGTGATGCAAATGTAGGGGTACGATTTATCATCACGGTACAGAATATTATATCTTGGCTGATGCTTTTTGATGAGCGTATTTTCAAGAATCAGTGCCTCTGCCTCCGAATCGGTTACGATCACCTCAAGATCATGGATTTTTTTTACCATCACACGAATTCGACCATCATGACTTGCAGAATCCTGAAAGTAAGATCGAACCCTATTTCTCAGTTTTTTTGCCTTTCCGATATAGAGATGATTTCCCCTAACATCTTTAAATTGATAGACACCGGGCTTGAACGGCAAATGTGCAACTTTTTCCTCCAGAGATATCGACATATATTCTATGTTTGTGGATATACGATTATCGAGACATTTTTTAGATAGTTTCTTTCAATGAATGCAGAAACCAAATTTACGGGTACAAAACCAAATATAGAGATTGTTTTTGAGGACAATCATCTGCTAGCGATAAATAAACCGGCGGGTGTGCTCTCCCAGGAAGATCGAACCGGTAGACCGGACGTTCTGACACTGTGCAAAGAGTACATCAAAAAAGAGTATAACAAGCCTGGTAATGTATTTCTTGGGCTGCTTCACCGTCTGGATCAGCCAGTTTCCGGTATTATGTTACTTGCAAAAACTTCGAAAGCAGCATCCAGAGTTAGTGAACAAATTCGAATGCGAACCATTCAAAAAACCTATCTTGCCGCAGTCTCAGGTAAAGTACCTCAAAATGGTTCACTGAAACACCACCTTCAAAAAGATAAATCACTAAACAAAGTTTCAGTAGTTGATAAACCTACAAAAACTTCCAAATCAGCCGAGTTAACCTACAAAAGACTGGATTTTGCCAACAATGTCTCGCTTATTAAAGTTAACCTGATTACCGGTCGTGCACATCAAATTCGGGTGCAATTTTCTCATATTGGGTTCCCTCTGCTCGGTGATAAAAAATACGGAAGTGCACATCCCGGTCTTATTGCCTTACACGCTTACACACTGAAAGTTACTCATCCCACTCTCAAGAATGAGTTAATACTTACATCTCTCCCGGATAAAATTTTGCCCTGGAGCCAATTTAGGCTATTATTTCAAGGCTAATTTACGTGCCATCAATACATTGTATTGCTGCGATAATTCATAATTGAGCACTGAATTTCTGAATGGTTTGTGAACCGGTTTTGTTTTTTTCATAATAATTAGACAAATCTTCTGAATATTATTTTTTACATTTTGCGAAACTAAATTTCAATGAACAGAAAGAAAGCATTAGAAATACTACCGGCCATTGTGGATAACGAAGCAAGCTCAGATGAGCAGGTTGCTTTCTTTGATTTTATTGAACATGATGAGACTGTTCGAAAAGAGTACGAAGAAGCCCTAAAAATAAAACAACTTTTAAAAACCAAGTACAAGCGAGTTCAGACGCCGGAACATCTCGCTAATCGCATCAACAAAATAATCGCCGCTCTGGAAGAGCAAACTACTGATGAAGAGACAAAAATATACAATTTACCATCTGAGACCAGTACCAAAACACACTCTGATCACTCCACCAAACGCAGCGTAAGCTTCGGAAGTTTATTCCGGTATTTGGCTGCTGCCGCAGTTATTCTCTTTTTCACACTTGTAACCATCCAGCTACTCGACAGAACAGCCTCATATGAAGATAGTTTAGCAGGTCTTGTTGTTGAAAATATTGCAGCAGAACATTTTATAAAGAGCAGCGGCCAGTTAATTGAACCACACTTCGGAACTCACTCCGTTACCGATGCTGAACAGTATTTACTGAACCATTTTGGCATGGTAATCACGGTTCCGAATATAACAGGAGCTCAGTTTGAAGGGATTGTAATGGCCGATTTTATAGAAGGTTTTCAAACACCTTTGCTTGAATACACCCAGCCAGAAATTAACGAAACAATCTATCTCTTTGCATTTGATATGGATAAAGTTCTCGAATCAAATGCCCTCAAGCGGCATCATGAGGCTGTTGCTGCATGCAATACAGATCATGATTTTTTTGTAGCGGAAATTGATCAACATCATGTTGTATCGTGGCTTTGGAATAATACGTGGTACTCAGCTATTTCGAATCACAACGGCTATGATCTTGCCGGACTTGTTGAGCCTTTGCAGTACAATCGATAAGTTTACTCTTCTTTAAACTCCTCAAGCGCAGGATTTACAATTTCAGTCTGAAGTTTTTTTGACGCATTTGCTCCAAGTTCCCGAAGTTTTTCTGCCTGTCCAACGAGATTTCCTGCCCCCTCAGAAAGCTGATTCATTGCGGAATCATATGCCTGTTCTGTCTGACGAATCCTTTTTCCAACATCCTTCAGATTATCTACAAAACCAACAAATTTATCATACAGTAGCCCGCCGCGCCGGGCTATTTCCATTGCATTTCTGTTCTGATATTCTTGTTTCCAAACATTTTCGATGGTTGCCAGTGTTGCCAGCAGTGTGGTTGGACTCACGATGATAATGTTTCTCTCAAAAGCCTCATTATAAAGATCAGGATCATTTTGCATAGCTACGCTGAACGCCGGTTCAATCGGGATAAACATCAAAACAAAATCTGGGCTATTGAATCCATGAATTTGTTCATAATTTTTTGAGCTCAAACCCTTCACATGCGCCCTTAAAGATGTAATATGCTGTTTCAGTACTTTCTGCAACTCTTCGGCATCATCAGATGATGAATAACGCTCATATGCCGTTAATGATACTTTTGAGTCAATAATCAATTTCTTGTCGTCAGGCAGACTTACAATAACATCCGGCTGTAAACGCCGGCCATCCTCTGTGGTAGAGCTCTCCTGAGTAGTATATTCAAACCCTTTTCTAAGGCCCGATTTTTCAAGTATTCGTTGCAGAATAACTTCACCCCAGTTACCCTGTTGTTTGGTATCACCCTTGAGTGCTTTTGTCAGATTTTTGGCTTCATCACTCATTTTTTGGTTCATCTCCTGCAACATTTTCAGGTGTTGATCGAGTGCACTTCTGCCCTTTAAATCTTCGCGATGCGTTTCTTCCACTCTCTTTTGAAACTCAGAAATTTTTTCACCTAAGGGTTTCAGTATCTGATCGAGTTTTTCCCTGTTCTGTTCAGTGAATTTCTTTGATTTCTCCTCTAAAATTTCATTCGCAAGGTTTTTGAACTCAAGCCGAAACTGTTCCTGAAGTGTTTGAAGGTCCTGCTTTTGTTCATCAAGACGTTCTTTCAGGTGATTCAAATCTGCACTCTTCAGTGTGAGCTCTTTTTCAGCCCCATTTGCTCTTGCGGATTCATTTTCAAGTTTTACCTGACTTTCACTTAATGAAGATGTTAGATTTGAAATTCTCTCCTCAAGTTTCGCCTCTTTTGCCCTGGAAAAGAAATAGGCCAGTACAAATCCAAAAATGAATAAAAGTAGTGCAATTCCAATCTCAGTCAATCCCATAATGATTCGTTTGTTTGATTAATTCGAATCAAAATACGGGATATGAGTGACAGATACAGTCACCCCCTTTGGATAAATACTCAAAGAGGCTTCAGCAGAAAATGCGTTCAGCTGAAGACATCTTTAATTTTTGAAAAGAAGCTTTTTTCACGCTTTTTGGCACTGGCAGGATCAAAATGGTCTTCACCCCTCAGAGCTTCAATATGTTTTCTCTCTTCTGATGTGAGGTCTTTCGGTATGTACACATTCATTTTTATGAACTGATCACCCACGCCGGAGTTGTTCAATCCTTTAATACCCCGCTCTCGCATTCTCAGCAATTTACCGGGCTGAGTACCTGCCTCTATTTTCACTTTTGCTTTACCCTTAAGCGTGGGCACTTCAACATCGGTACCAAGGATCGCATCGGGTATACTGATAAGCAAATCGTAGTAAATGTCGTTGCCATCTCTTTCAAAATGTTTGTGATCTTTCTCCTCAATCAGGACAATCAGATCACCGGTTTCTCCGCCGCGTACACCGGCATTTCCTTGCCTGCGTAATGTTATGTAGTTCCCATTTGCAACACCAGAAGGTATATTTATTTTGATCTTTTCATCACTCTTGTACCTTCCCTCACCCGAACATTTTGAGCATTTGTTGCGAATAATGCGCCCCTCACCACGACAGTTATGGCAAGGCTGTACATTTACGAACTGGCCAAACATGGTTCGGGAAACCTGCCGAACTTCTCCCATACCGTTACATGTAGAGCAAGTCTCAAAATCAGCTTCTGTCTCTGCACCGGTTCCGCTACAAGAATCACATTTGATGTGTTTTTTCACCTTCAGTGTTTTTTCCACACCTTCCGCAATTTCTTCAAGTGTGAGAGCAACACGCAATTTCATGTCGCCTCCTGTTTGGCCTGCCCCTCTTCTTCTGCGCGACTGAGACCTGCCTCCGAAGGCATCTCCGCCAAAGAAATCTCCACCAAAAATATCACTGAAGTGGCTGAAAATATCTTCGAAATTTGCACTTCCAAAATCGGATCCGCCACCAAAACCACCGCCATTCATACCTGCATGTCCGTACTGGTCATAGCGTTGTCTCTTTTGCGGGTCCCTTAGAACATCATACGCTTCAGATGCTTCCTTAAATTTCTTCTCTGCATTTTCATCCCCCTTATTTCGGTCGGGATGATATTTCATCGCTAGTTTTCTGTATGCTTTTTTCAGCTCGGTTTCACCGGCATTTTTATCTACACCTAAAACTTCGTAGTAGTCGCGTTTTGACATGAATTTATATTATTCGCTTACAATTACTTTTGCATGGCGCAGGGTTTTTTCACCCATTAAATAGCCATTTTCTATTACCTGAAGTACCGTACCACTTTCCACATCGTCTTCCTCAGCTTTTTGGATAAGCATGGCATCGTGAATGTTCACATCGAATGGAACACCGGCTTCATCGATCCTTGTAACACCATTTTTTTCAAGAACTGTATCGAATTTATTAAGGATCATTTTTACCCCGTCCAGATAGGGTGAGTCGGGATTATTCTTTTCCATCATATCCAGGGTGCGCACAAGGTCATCACTAACGGGCAGGAAATCTTCTATAGCTGCTTCTTTTGCAAATCGGTAAATCTGCTCACGTTCACGCTGAAGTCTCTTTTTCATATTTTCCATCTCAGCCGCTTTTCTGAGATGAGTTTCCTTCATATTTGATATCTCCTGATTGAGTTCTTCAATTCGCTTTTGTTGATCTTCCAGGAGCGAATTCATTTCCTGATTCTCGTTCTCTGAAGGCTCTTGCAGATCCACATCTTCATTTTGAGCCTTTTTATCTTTTGATTTTACACTCATTGCTACTTTTACGTCTTAAATAAATTTCTGTTTATTTCTTTGATGCTAACTACAGCAAATAACATGCCACACCAAGATAAATGACAATGTTACGCCTGAATTAGTTTTCTGATTCGAAGAAAAACTCGATCAGGTTTCCGTCCGGATCGGATGCAAAAACAAACCGTCCTTTTTTTCTGTTTGCCGGTCCGCTGAGAATCGTTACCTCTTTGTCGCGAAGATATTTTGCCATCTCATCCACTTCATCTGCAGAATTGAGATAAAAACCGATATGATCTACCCGAAAATCTCTTGAGTTGGGATCGTAACTTGTCTCCGCTTCAACAATTACAAGGGTATCTTCTTTACCAATTTTATAAACGGCCATGCTTTGGCCCATGGTTCGAACAAGTTCAAATCCAAGAATTTCACCGTAAAATTCCTTTGATCGTTCAATTCTATTCACACGAATGGTCATGTGATTGATACCGGTTGGTTTAAAATTCATATTGTTTGGATAATTTTTTGCGTTTCGGTTTCCTCTTGGTCACTGGTAATTAAGAATCTGTTGTTTTTTTCCAGAGCATTATAAACTACAAGTTTTCCTGCTATCTTTGTACTTCAAAACCTGAAAACTTTATTTCGGCTGTTTTTCCATTACTGTTAACCTTGACTTGTAATTAAAACCATTCTGTTTTGGCAGTACTATACATAGTGGCAACACCCATTGGCAATCTCAAAGACATCACACACAGAGCAATTGAAGTTCTTTCTTCTGTCGAAATGATAGCGTGTGAAGATACACGTACCTCTTCGGTGCTATTGCAACATTATCAAATTGATAAACCGCTTTTTTCGTTTCATCAGCATAATGAACATCACAAAGTTGACCATATTTTAAACATCCTGAACGCTGGGCAAAATATGGCCATCATTAGTGATGCAGGAATACCGGGCATTTCTGATCCGGGCTTTTTAGCAATTCGTGCTGCCCATCAGAACGGACATACCATTACTGTTATTCCCGGACCCGATGCCATTACCACTGCTGTAGTTGCGAGTGGTTTACCCTGCGACAGATTTACCTTCGAAGGGTTTTTACCTCCAAAAAAAGGGCGCCAAACACGTATAAAAGCTATTGCCGAATCAGAGATTACCACAGTGGTTTATGAAAGTCCACACAAAATCATTCGATTTTTGGAAATGCTAAACGAATTTTGTGTTGACGACCGTTGGGTTTGCGTTGCTCGCGAACTCACCAAAAAGTTTGAAGAGTTAAATCGCGGTTTATTGCAACAGGTGCTGGCAGACTTTAAACAGAGATCATCCGTAAAAGGTGAAATTGTTGTGGTGATAGCCGGTAAAAATTATTCAGAATAAATAAATTTCAGTTAATCGCAGTTTATGAAATCATTCAGACTTTGGGATCATAAATGGGCATTGGCACTCTCTGTGCCTATACTTCTGGCACTTTCATTCCCGCCATTTAACATATCCATACTACAAATTCCTGCATTTGTATTTCTGATGAGACTGGCCACTCTATGCGATACAAAACGGCAAACAATTTACTATGCCTATCCGGCTTTTGTTCTTTGGAATTTGTTTTCTACCTACTGGCTGATGATGGCTACCGTAGCCGGCGGACTGGCTGCAATCTTTGCAAACGCTGCTATCATGTTAATACCACTTTTGATTATCAGGCAGCTATTTCGGTCTGAAAACAACTTACAACTTGCGGCATTCATCTCGGCCTCTGCGTGGGTTAGTTACGAATTTCTGCACCATCGATGGGATCTTGCCTGGCCCTGGCTTACATTAGGCAATGGGTGGGCAAATCTTACCGGTGCCATACAATACATTACCTATACAGGAGTACTTGGCATCTCTTTTTGGATCGTATTTACATCAGCACTTATTTTTGCCTATATAAAATCACCTCTCAAAAAGAAC
>SLGA01000229.1 GCA_007123985.1 Balneolaceae bacterium
ATCATTATTGGATAATTTCGTGAGTACTGAACATACCGGTTTGTTGGAAATTCATATCGTGCCAGCCGTGAAGGTATAAACGGATAGACATCTCTCACCATAGCCCTTAGGTCTGTAAAGGCGGAATCGAGCACAAGGCCACCTAAATTGTATTTAGTTCCGGCGTATGCTGCCACCGCTCCGCCAAGCGATCGACCATACATAACAATTTGATTTTCGGCATATCCTTTTTCGTTTTTCAGCCCCTCTACAACTGCTTCAATATCTCTGTATAATCCGCGCTCATTCGGGCGCCCATCACTTTGACCGTAACCGCGGTAATCATACATCAACACGGAGGCGCCTGCCTGCAGCAGGGTATTTGCAATCTCAATCCGATAGCTGATGTTTCCTGCATTACCATGTGAGAGCACCACCACAAACTCAGCTCCATCTTTCGGAAAGTACCATCCGTGAATTCGGACTCCATCAGCTGTTTCCACCCAAAAATCTTCGGCATCAACTCCGGCTGATTGGGGAGTCTGAATAAGACCCGAAGTTGGCATAAAGAGCAGGTTGTTCTGAAACAGAAACATTAGCACAAGTATGAGCAGATATCCGCCTGCAATTACCGTCAAAAATGAAATCATCGGTTTTAATTTTTTCATGATGGTTTATGGTTTTTGATCTGCTGATTTGCTTGCCGAAAATGTTTCAATGGTTTCATGATGGCTTCCTTCCGGCAACAGTACACTTCTTTTCAGTATAAAACAGTTGGCCCGAAATGAACTTTGTACTCCCTTCTTTTCAATCAGCTCTTCAATGTTTCGATCCCTGCCTCTTCCGTTTTTCCTTCTCGCTAGCGTGATATGGGGGATATAATCGGGGAAATCGGTACCTGAACCATACCTTTGTAATGTTTCTGAAATGTTTGATTGAAGCTCCATTAATGCCCCGGTTTTATTGATACCGGCCCACAAAATTCGTGGATCATTTCGATTCGGAAAAACACCAAAACCGTCAACGGTCAACTCAAAGCTTTTGAAAGAAACACTCCTTAACAGATTGCTGATTTTCTTCCTTTCATCATCCGTGCATTCACCCAAAAACAGCAGGGTGATGTGCAGCTGCCTTGCACTGGCCCTTTTCCAATCCCGAAGGTCGGCCACAAAATCATTCAGCTTTATTTTAAGGTCTTTAGGAATATCAATGGCAGTGAATAGTCTCATCTCCGAACGGTAAATTCATGATAGTTTACCGACCTTTCCGTCAAATCGATCTCTTCAATTTCTTTCACTTTTGCTGCTATCGGTCCTTTTTTCAGACGGCCTGTCATCTCGCGTACCATTTTCTCCTCACCCTGCAGCAGAGTTTCTACAGTGCCGTCTTTCATATTTGCCACCCAGCCGGTTATTCCCAAATCTTTCGCCTGCTGCACCGTAAAATAGCGAAATCCCACTCCCTGCACGCGGCCATGTATTTTTAGAAATTTACTAATTCTCATACTTTAGCTTACGTTTTGAATATCATTGCATTCAAATCCTGCAAAAACAATAATTATTGTATATTCACATTATACGATCTCTTCTCAAAAATCTAAAAGTGATATCCCCGCACAAACAGTTTAATGATAAACAAGATATTTCTTTTCATCCTGCTCTGCTTTTCAACCAGCCTGTTATTTGCACAAGAATACTCCGGAGATATCATCCTTTCAGGTACAATTACTGAGCAAAAAAGTCAGCTTCCGCTTCAGGGGGCAACCGTTTACGTAGAAGAACTTGAGCGAGGCACCGCAGCAGATGAAGAAGGTTTTTACTCCATCGCCCTGCCGCCCGGCATTTACTCCATCCGGTTTCAGTTTCTCGGAATGAGAACCAAAACCGTACAGATCGAATTGTTTGCAAATTATCAGCTGAATGTGGAGCTGACCGAATTTGAAATGGGCCTTGATGAAATTGTTGTGGAAGGGACCGGATTTTGGGACAACCTGCGCGGAGCCGTTACCGGTGTGGAGGTTGTTACCATTCGTGATCTGGACCAACTGCCGCAGCTCATGGGCGAGGCGGATGTCATTCAGTCACTTACAATGCTTCCCGGAGTACAGACTGTGGGCGAGGGAGCATCCGGTTTTAATGTACGCGGCGGACGCGAAGACCAGAATCTTGTGATGATGGCGGGTGCACCGTTGTTTAATCCCTCGCATGTGCTTGGTCTTTTTTCGGTCTTCAACCCCGATGCAACCGAAGGTTATGCGCTCTATAAAGGCCACATGCCCGAACGTTTTGGTGGACGATTATCATCCGTTCTCGATGTTTCCATGAGAAATGGCTCCTTTGATAACTACTCGTTTGGCGGAGGCCTTGGGCTCTATTCTGCAAGGTTTATGGCAGAAGGGCCTGTCATCAGAAACAGAACATCCTTTCTTATTGCCGGTCGCGGAGCTTCATCCGGAGTCATCTTCAATCTTGCAGGTAAAAACAGGGATCTCATCAGGGCTTCATTCCCCTTTGAAATCTATAACAGCCGGGCCAGATTTTATGATGGAAATGCCACCATAACACACAGAGTATCTAACAATCATAATGTTAATTTATCTCTTTACGGGAGCAGTGACCTGTTTCAATATTCCGATGAATTCGGCTACTCCTGGAATACCAGAATTGCAAACCTTACATGGAGCGGTACTTTTTCTGAAAATCTCTTTTCAACATTTTCGGCCGTAACCAACTCGTACCGGAGCAGTTGGTTTACACCCTCCGGACCTGATGCCTTTACACTTGAAACGGGAATACGGTATCTGAACCTCAAAGAAACCTTTACCTACACCGGCTTCAACAGAAGTACGATTTTTGCGGGAGCCGAATGGATTCGATATTCCGGGGATGAAGAAACCATAAATCCCTACAACGAAGTGTCCGTCATAGATTTTAGAACCACTCAAAAAGATACCGGAAGGGAAATTGCGCTGTTTGCAGGCAATGAAATAGAACTCTCAGACAGAATACTTGTACAGGCGGGATTGAGATATTCATTGTACCATCAACTTGGCCCGGGAAATGAGTTCTCTTACCATGAGGGGCAACCAAGATCTGTTTCTGCAATCACAGATACAATGCAATATTCTGCCGGAGAAAGAATGGTAAATTACAGCGGATTTGAACCCCGGATTTCATCCAGGTTTACGGTTACGGAATCGAGTTCGGTAAAACTCAGCTACAACCGCACACGTCAATATCTTCATCAAATTTCCAATAGTGCATCACCTACACCGGCTGATATCTGGCAGATGAGCACCCGGTACCTGCCACCTCAAAAAGCACACAACTACTCGGTAGGATACTATCAAAATTTTGGAGACGGTAACCTCGAAACCTCCATAGAGTTTTATTACAGAAACATCGATGATCTTGTTGAATATATTGATTTTGCAGACCTTTTTCTGAACAGTCACATCGAAACTGAACTTATCTCAGGGCAGGGACGAAGTTACGGCGGTGAATTGTCAGTTCGTGCAACCGGCGGCAGATGGACGGGATGGTTGTCTTACTCCTACAGCAGGTCGTTCGTGCAGGCAGAGAGCGAGTTCTTAGGCCGGCAAATCAACAATGGTGATTGGTACCCTGCCAATCATGATCAACCTCACCATCTTAATTTAATTGGTGTTCGAAACCTCGGTGAAAACAGTGCTTTTTCATTCAATTTCACATGGAACACCGGCCGGCCGTTTACTGCGATCAGCTCAAACTACCTCGATGGTAACACTACGGTGCCCGTTTTTTCAAACAGAAATGAACTGCGCATTCCGGACTACATTCGACTTGATATCTCCTTCAAAATTGCCGATAACATCTGGAAGAACAGAACCGTAAGCCCGGACAGGCGCATTTCTGACAGCGCGAATTTCACACTTTATAATGTACTTGGGCGAAAGAATGCATTCTCTGTTTTTTACCAAAGAAGACCTTCGGCCTCAGTTCCGTCTTCCTACAAACTTTCTGTACTGGGTGCGGTAATTCCATCTTTCACCTACAACTTCAATTTTTAGAATCCGGTATGCACTTCAGGATAATTTTCATAGCTGCATCATTTTTTGTTTTCACCGGATGTATTCACGAGATAGAGTTTGAGCCAGAACGCACAGAGGGTCAAATTATAGTAAACGGAAGTATTTATGACAAACCAGGACCCTATCAGCTTCAGCTGGGGATCACTACACTTGAATCAACCATTCCACAGCCGGTAACCGGGGCCAGTATCACCCTTTACTCGGGCGATGGAACCTCAGAAGAATACATAGAACTTGGGGAAGGTTTGTATGAACTGCCCGGAGATATTATCACCGGGAAACGTGGCGAAACCTATTATATAGAAATTCTGCTTTCCGGCGGCGAGACCTATCAATCGATACCTGAAACCATCCCAACAGTGCACAGCCGCGATTCTGTACTCCTTGAAGCGGAAATTATTGAAGAGCCAAGTGCTACAGGCAGCATCAGGAGTGTACCAATGGTTTCGGTATATGTAAATACTGAAATTCCCAATACAACCGAGCCCCTCTTTCTTCATTGGAGTGTGTACAGCCGCTACTCCTACATTGAACGGACTCCATCCAGCCCTTTGGCTCCTCCTCCAAGTGTTTGTTATGTATCCACAATACCTGATCCACAATCTATATTAACGTTTTCAACAGTGGATCCTGGAAATCAGGTTATTGAAAAGCAGCTTATAGCACAAAAAAATATCGTTCAGCATGAATTTTTCATAAGGCACTATTTCAATGTTATATCCCGATCTATAACCGAACGAAGATTTAACTATTGGCAGCAGGTTGATGAAATGATAAACCAAACCGGCACCATATTTGATTCGCCACCGGCTACTCCCATCGGCAACTTATTCAACCTGCAAAATGATCGGGAACAGGTATTGGGATATTTTGAAGCAGCAACCATCGACACATCACGAGCATTTATAACCCGAACCGATCTGCCCTTATTTATTTCTAATCCATGCTCAGGCTTCGACATGCACTTCGCGTGCGATAATTGTTTGCTGCTTGAAAACAGTACACTTGAACGTCCGTTTTATTTTTGATCACGAATGATTCGTTGTTTTCTTAAATTCCTCCCTTGTAAACTACATATTTGTTAAACAAAATGACTCAATGACCCTTACACAACTCTCTTACATCGTGGCGGTGGATAAATACAGGCATTTTGCCACTGCGGCAGAAAAAAGTTATGTAACCCAACCAACACTGAGTATGCAGATCCACAAGCTGGAAGATGAACTCGAGGTTACCATATTCGACCGCACAAAAACACCGGTTATTCCCACACCAATTGGTGAGAAAATCATTTCACAAGCGCAAATCATACTCAAAGAGTCTCGTCAGCTTACTGATATAGCGAACTTCAAAGAAGATGAGCTTCGAGGCACTTTTAAAGTGGGTATTATCCCAACTATTGCACCCTATCTTGTACCGATTTTTTTACGATCCTTTCTTGAAACACACCCTGATATAGATCTGGTTATCGAGGAAGTCCTGACAGGTGAACTGCTCGAACAGCTCTCAGAAGACAAACTGGATGCGGGCATCATTGCCACCCCTGTTGAGCAGAGTTTTATTTATACAGAAGATCTTTTTGTTGAACCATTTGTGGGATATCTATCGATGAATCATGCTCTGATCGAGAAAAAGATGCTAACCGTAGAAGATCTTGACAGAACCAATATATGGCTATTGAGTGAAGGGCACTGTTTTCGCGATCAAACAGTGAAATTGTGCAAAGAGATTGACAAGAAAAACCGTGCATCCATCGAGTTCAAAAGCGGAAATCTGGAAACACTGAAAAAGCTGGTTGAACAGAATTTCGGCATGACACTTCTCCCCTGGCTTGCAATACAAGAGTTTGATGGTAAATGTGAGAACGCCATCATTAAAGAGTTTGAAAATCCTGTTCCTTCGCGCAAAGTTCGTCTTGTCTATGGGCGAAAACATCTCAAGCCTACCGTTATTCAGGCATTTAAACAATCCATTTTAACTTCACTGCCCGATCTGCTTAAAACAGACGAGAAACGTGTTTTAATTGAGTGATGATATCTTCAACGTTATCAGCCCGAATTGTTTTTCAGCGTTGAAATATTCCGCTCTAAACTATCAAAGTTAAAAACCCACCCGAACGTTTTATATGGAAAATTTCTCCGCCCAATGGTTTACTGCCTATTACATTTCGCTCGGTGCGCTGCTTCTGAGTTATGGTATTTATCTGCTTGTGAAAACCACTGCCATAGAGGAGTATCTTAAAACCGTAGCCACTCAATCCAAACCACCGGGTATCTGGAGAACAGTGTTAAAGTACCTGCTACTGTTCACCATTCCGGGTCTCATCCTTTCCTTCTTTCCGTTTTCGTGGGTTGAGCTGCTTTTTTCGGCCTGGAGTTTGTTCATCATTTTTATGGCAGGCCAACTGCTGGTACTCTGGCCTCACACATCTAAAGCCATTTTGGAAGGCGGTGAACAGGTGCGAAAAAAAATACGTTATGTTGCTGCAAACATGATAACAATCGGGCTGATACTCTTTATGCTCACGTATTTACTTTTGGAGCGTACTCAGATCGGTTCGTAAATCCATCAACCTGGCTCTCATGAGATTCCAAAAAACAGGATATCACGGACTCTATTTCCCGGAGCTTGGGATCAGTTTGGATGGATATCATCCAAAAGCGAAGTACACGTTTGTGAGCCATGCACATGCTGATCATATGCCCCGAAACAGATCAACCCGAGCTTACGCAACAGAGCCCACCCTGAAATTCATGAAGCTGCGCGGTTTTGGGGGTAGTGCATATTCAATGGCATTCGGGGAAACACTGAATACAGACCACTGTTCGATTACTCTTTATCCCGCCGGGCATATCCTGGGTTCTGCAATGATATTTATAGAATCCGATACCGGTTCACTGCTCTATACAGGAGATTATCGAACACCGGCCTCTCCCGCAACAGAGGGTTTTGAAGCTCCCGGCCATGCAGATATTCTTATCACAGAAGCAACCTTTGCCCTGCCTATTTACAAATGGAAGCCGCACGATGAACTTGCATCTGAGATCCGTTTATTTGCAAAAGAGTCGCTTACAACAGGCCATACACCTATTTTTTTGGCCTATAATCTTGGCAAGGCCCAAGAGATTATGCATTTGCTGGCGCCAATTAACCACCCTGTTATGATTCACGGTGCAGGCTATAAACTCTGTTCAGTTTATGATGATTTCGGGATCGATTTGGGAAATTACTCTGCTTACAACAGGGAAGACTGTGAGGGAAAGATACTGATAGCTCCGGCATCAGCTCTCTCAAACGGGTTTGCTTCCAATGTACGTAAAACACGAATAGCCTACTGTTCCGGCTGGGCTGCCAATGAATCACGGCGAACACAGCTCACTGCAGATAAACTGATACCCATCTCAGATCACCTTGATTTTTTTGAGTTGATAACATTCTGCAAAAAGTTGAACCCAAAAAAGGTGTACATCACCCACACCCCAAATCCGGCTGTTGTACAACACTATCTGGAGCAGGAAAAGATCGATAGTGCTTATCTCGAAATGGAAGCTGAACAGGAGGATTAGCTCTATGCAGACTACATTTCTTCAATTTTGCAATATTGTTCAGGCCATAAGAGAAACACGAGGAAACAATGCGAAAATCAACCTGTTTGCTGAATATCTGGCAGCATTGAAATCTGATTCTGATTTAAACCTTGCGGCACAATTTATGGGTGAAGGCGCATTCTCTGAACTATCCGGAAAACGTGCTTCCGTTGGCAGCCGAACAAGCGGACTTACTGCTGCAGAATTTTGTGAAATTGATTACGATTTGGTTTTTAAACCCTGCCGAACAGCAACCGGAAGCAGCTCAGAAACTATCGAACGGCTGATGGAGAACATACCATCGGCCATCGAAAAAAGAGCGCCTGCAAACCTAACACTGACAGATGTATCGCAAATTGCAGAAGATCTCTACAATGCTTCCGGCAGAGACAATAAAAAGGCCCTTTTATGGCATGCCTGGGAAAAAATGAAACCGACTGAAATAAAATATTTTATCCGGATTCTGGGCCAGGGGTCATTGAGAATTGGTTTTGAAACACGCAGTGTGCTTGCATCCATTGCAAAAGCATTCGGGCAGGATCGGGAGGAGGTTCGATATGCTCACATGATAACCGGAAGCCTGGGCAAAACCGCCATACTCGCCCGGGAAAATCGACTGGATGAAGCACGCTTTAAACTGTTTCATCCATTATCGTTTATGCTTGCATCCCCTATCGAAAGCAGATCGGTTGAAGATATTGCGAAGTATGTGGCAGAAGAGAAGTTTGATGGTATGAGGGCACAGCTCCATACAGATGGAAAACAGGTGAAAATCTTCTCGCGCGATCTCAACGATATCACACAATCCTTTCCTGATATTGTGAATTTTTTCACTGAGCGGGAACTGCCACCTGCTGTTTTTGATGGTGAAATCTGTGTCTATAAAGACAATACCATCCTGCCATTTCAGCTGCTCCAGAAACGAATGGGCATCAAAAAACCCGGAAAGAAAATCCTAAACCAATATCCGGTACTCTTTATTGCTTATGATCTGCTTTACACGGAGAACAGACCCATTTTTGATATGAAATTAACCGAACGAAGAAACCTTCTTGAGCAGATTACAGGACAGTTCAATATACCGATTGCCTCTCAAAACAGCCTGAACAGTACCGATGATGTTGAAACACTCTACAATCGGGCACTTGAACATGGAAATGAAGGGCTGATGCTTAAACTGAAAGAGAGTGTTTATGAATATGGACAGCGCCGGAAATCCTGGCTCAAAGTAAAAAAACCCGGTGGTTCGTTCGATACAATTATGATGTATGCGCATGCAGGCAGCGGCAAACGCGGTGGCACTTACTCCGATTTTACACTGGGGGTTTCGGTAAAAGATGACGAGCGCTACGAAGAGGAATTTATTCCTATCGGAAAAGCGTACGGAGGCTACAGCGATGATGAACTAAAAAAGATGAACCAAAAAATTAAAGCCCTAACTGTTGAACGTTATGGCCCTACGCTTGGATTAATACCATCTCTGGTTATCGAAATTGAATTCGATGAGATTCAGGTTAATAAACGAACAAAAGCAGGTTACACACTCCGTTTTCCGAGGTTCAGAGCCATTCGGTGGGATCTGGGACCTAACGACGTAAACACGCTTAAAGATGTTGAAGAGTACTTCAATAAATCCATAGAAAAAGAGCGTCTGCCGCAGAACCAAAATCCCTCTTTTTCATTTGGTTAACGTTTTTCTAAGCTTCTCTAATTAATGAAGTTTAAAAAAGTTGGATTTTTAGTGATGGTTATCTATTCTGTCTCATGATCTCTTTTTTGAATTCATGATGTTCATTTTCAGCTACCCGTTGCCGTTACTTTTAATTCTGCACACCATTCGTGTTTCATGCCTCAGACCGATGAACAAATCTTACTGGCAAAGCTCAAATCCGGATCGGATGATGCCTTTGAATTAATTTATCATCAGTATCACAAACGTCTGTACAGCTTTGCATTCAAATACCTGAAGAGCAGGGAACTCTCTGAAGATGCAGTTCACGATATTTTTGTAAAACTCTGGGATAACAGGCATTCAATAAACAGTGATATTAAAAATTATCTCTTCTCATCGGTAAGAAATCATGTGTTGAACTTGATCCGAAACAATAAGAGAAAAGTTTTAAAACAGATTCAGCTTGAACAGCAGAAATCGAAAGCCGTCAACCGTACGGAAGATGTTATTCTATACTCCGAGTACAGAAAAATTCTGATGCGAGGCCTATCTGAGTTACCACCCGGCAAACGGGATATCTTTCAGATGAAATCAGAAAAAGAGATGAGTAATAGTGAAATTGCCCAAAAAATGGGAATTACCGTAAACACAGTAAAATCCCAATACTATCACGCCTCAAAATTCATAAAGGAGTACTTGAGTGAACATGCAGATATTCCCCATAAAAAAACTGCAAAAAACTAATCTTTTTGTCTGTTTTTCCTGAATTTGTATAATTTTTTTCACTCTTTTCGTTTTTTCACCACACTTTTTTACAGTTCAGGTGTCTTACCTTACAACAGCTAAAAAAATTACTCTTTTTGGATAAAGAACTGCTACAGAAATTTTTCAGGAACCAATGCACAGCCGCCGAGATGAAGCGGGTTTACAAATGGTTCGATACCACTGAGGGAAATGACTATTTTCTGGAACGTCTCGACAAGGACTTCCGCCGCTACTCGAATGATGACAATCTGCTGCTTACACCGGATGTACCATCAACAAAAATACTCACGAAAATTAAACAGACCCGCAACCGCCAAAATAGACATTCGGGGAGAAATTATGCCGGATGGAAAGTAAAAGTTGCCGTCGCAGCCATTGTCTGTATTTCACTACTCTCAGCAGCCCTGATACATCATGGTAACAGCACCCTGGATACCACTGAGGCAGACATTACTTATCGCACATTCAGCACATCGAACGAACAACATCGATTGATTTCACTTTCTGACGGCTCACAAATCCGGCTCAATTCCAATTCTGCGGTTCAGGTTCCCGAAAGCTTCACTTCCTCTAAACGGCACGTAATTCTTCAAGGTGAAGCCTGGTTCAAAATCGCGAGCGATCATGAAAAACCATTTTCTGTACAGGCTGATGATGCAACCATACACGTGCTTGGAACCGAATTTAACATCAAAATAGATCGGGATGCCGGCAATATACAGATTGCCGTTTCGGAGGGTACTGTGGCATTCGAAAGTGCAAACCAAACTGAAAATGAAGGAATTCGCACCACGCTTTCACGAAATAATTTTGCACTTTACTACCCCGCTTTAAATGAAATTATCATTGAAAACACCTCTGTCATCAACTATCTGAGCTGGATTGACGGTAATCTCTTTTTTTATGATGAACCTCTTTGGCAAGTGAGCCGAACATTAGAAAGGCTCTATAATTATAATTTTAATTTTTTTGATGAAAACGCGAAGTATCTCACGCTAAGTGCCAACCTTACACGTGGCGAACTGCCTGAACTGCTGACCGTTATTTCGCAAACACTGAACATTGATTACGAGATGAACACTCTTGCGAATGAAATAACCTGGACTTCTTACAAAAACCAACCCCTAACAAACCACAGCGAATGATGAGCAACGTTACAAAAACCAAATCTTCATGGTTACGATCATGGATTTGCCTTGCCGTTTCCGGATTCTTGTTTGCCTTGCCGACAGCCCTATTGGCCGGCAGTGCAAATACACCCAACAGCATGGCAATTTCATATCAGGATAGCCAGCTTAAACAAATCTCTGCACTTTATGTTACAGAGAAAGATTCGAAACAACCCAGAGTTTCACTCGAGGTTGAAAATATGCCCCTTTTGAACGTTCTGCACCGCCTCGCAAGTGAGCTGAACGTGGATATTTCAATTGATACACATTCAACTGAAAATCCGGCTGTAACCTACTCCGGCAGTGACGAGTATGTTTTTGATGTTTTGGCCAAGTTACTTGAAGACACCAATCTCGAAGTAACCATGAGCGAAAACAACAGAACCATGATCTTCAGTCGGTCACAAACTGCGGCAGCTGCAAATGAGGCTGCCATGCAGGGAACCGTAACCGGCCGTGTTACCGATTCCGAAACCGGCGAACCGCTTGTTGGTGTAACTGTTCTGGTACGCGGTCTTGGCATTGGTGATGCAACCGACCTTGACGGGCTTTTTACTATCGAAGATGTTCCCGCGGGCGACTATCAACTGGAAATCAGCTTTATAGGGTACATTTCTCAGCGGCCATCCATATCAGTAGGTGAAGGTGAAACTACCGAGCTTAATATTGAACTTGCAGTTTCTACCCGCGAACTTGATGAAGTAGTCGTTACTGCTTTTGGTATTGAAAGAGAACGCCGTGCACTTGGCTATGCTATCCAGGATGTATCCGCCGAAGATATTGGCCGTGCAGGCAGTAACAACCTGCTGAATTCACTTCAGGGTCAGGTTTCCGGTGTACAGATCAACCGCGGTGGCGGTGGTGCCGGGCAGGGTTCACAAATTTTTATTCGGGGTTTTACATCACTCGACCCTTCCGCTGACAACCAGCCGCTCTTCGTGGTTGATGGTGTTCCAATTGATAACTCCACAACCGAATCATCCGGGCGTGTTCGCGGCATGTCGAACAGAGCGATTGATATCAATCCTGAAGATATCGAGTCTATCTCGGTACTGAAAAGTGCACCTGCTACTGCTCTTTACGGTGTTCGAGCGGCTAACGGTGCGGTTATCATTACTACTAAGCGAGGGCAGCCCGGCGATGTTCGGGTCGATTTTTCATCCAGTATTAGCCGGGAAGATATCATCAACAGACCTGATTATCAGGATGTTTATGGGCCGGGATTCGGTTTTAGTTCAGCCCCTGATGGATTTTGGCCTTCATGGGGAGCTCCTTTTAGTGAAACACCAGATTTACAATACTTCAATAACTGGGAAAACTCTATGCGCACCGGTGTTGGAATCAACAATTCGGTAAGTATCTCAGGTGGTACGGAAACCGCTACATTCTACACTTCCATTTCCAATTCACAAAATGAAGGTGTAATACCCAATAACGACTGGGATCGTACATCCATCCGGGTTTCCGGAGAGCTTTTCCAGGGTCCTCTTACTGTTGCAGCAAGTGCCAACTACATTAACTCCGGCGGAAGCAGAGTTCCATTTGTGAATTTTATGGAGCGTCTCTCTTACTGGAATACAAGTGCTGATGTTACAGACTGGCGATTTGATGACGGACGTCACAGAAGCGATAGCCGAGATGGCCTTGGAACCGGAAGAAACCCCGTGTACGATGCAAATACGAATACCTATGTGGATGATGTGAACCGAATCATCGGTAACCTTCGCGCATCTTATCAGTTTACAGACTGGCTCAGCCTTGATTACCTTGTTGGAATCGATACTTATTCAGATGAACGAACTGAAATTGAGCCGGGACCACTTGGCCTCGAAAACGAGTTTGTGTGGAATTCACAAGGTGGTTTCCGTGAAGAGACTCGTATCAACAGCCGGGATCTCACATCAAACATTGCCCTGAATATAAACAGAGATATCAGCCGTGATTTTGGTCTTAGCGCAAGAATAGGCAGCGACGTATTTGACCGTTCCACAGACTTTGTACGCGCAAGGGGAACCGGATTTGTAGTACCCGAGTTCAGCCATTTCAGTAATGCCACAAGTCTGGATATCGCTCAAAGGCTGACTCAGCGGAGGCTTGTTGGTGTGTATGGTGATTTCAATATAGACTGGAGAGATATTGTATATCTGAATATAACCGGCCGAAATGACTGGACCTCCACACTTCTCGAAGACAACCGGTCGTTTTTCTATCCTTCAGTTAGCCTTGGGTATGTATTCAGCGATATGTTCGATATGCCCGACTGGGTAACCTACGGTAAACTTCGGTTATCGTATGCAGAGGTTGGTAAAGATGCACCTCCATACTCCACACAGAGTGTGTTTGTTTCTCCGGGAATATTCCCGCTTGGCGGCCAGACAGGCTTTACACGCGGCGCTACCATCGCATCTCCGGATCTGCGGCCTGAGCGAACCGTCTCTAACGAGATCGGCCTCGACTTCCGGTTTTTCGATAACAGACTCGGTCTTGATCTCTCCTACTACAAAGCGAACAGTAAGGACATGATCATTCCGGTTCCCGTATCCAATGCAACCGGTGCTGCTCAGTTCAGAACCAATGCCGGTGAAATTCAGAATGAAGGTTTTGAAATTACCGTGCGCGCCAATCCGGTTCGCAGGCAGAACTTTCAGTGGAACATCACATCCAACTTCACCACAAATAGAAATGAAGTTGTAAGCATACGTGACGGAGTAGATGCCATTTTCCTCGGTGATATCGCAGCCTACATCAACCGGCCATTTATGCAGCTTATTCCGGGGCAATCGTACGGTGCGATCTGGGGAACCAGCTATGCACGTTTCGGTGCTGATCCAGACTCGAGAGTGCTTGATAAAAGCCTGCCTGTAGTAATCGGTGAAAACGGTTTTCCGGTTGTGAACTCCACACCACTTATTGTGGGTGATGCCACACCAGACTGGACATGGAATTTCCTGAACCAGTTTGATTACCGAAACTGGGACTTCTCGTTCAACATCGATGTGGTTTACGGTGTTGATAAATACAACAAACTTGATCAGTGGGATTCTGCATTTGGCCATACCACTAAAACACTGAATCGTGAAGATTACAAAGTGTTTGATGGTGTATTGGCAGATGGTTCTCCAAATACACAAGAAGTTTGGTTGGGCCAGGGAGTTGATCCTCAAACCGGACGAGACTACGGCGCCGGTTATCACAGAAATGTGTACCGAATTGCTGTGGAGCAGTCGGTGGAAGACGCCTCCTACGTAAAACTGAGAAGTGTAACCCTGGGTTATTCACTTTCACAGTCGTTCCTGGAAAATCTTCCGCTCAGCCGTGCAAGAGCCAGTGTTACTGCAAACAACATCCTGCTGTGGACACCATTCTCACAGTACGATCCTGAAGCGTTTGTAAGCTCAGGCAGTAACCTAATCGGACTTGTTGACCTGGCGTATCCGGGTACAAGAAGCCTGATTTTCTCACTAAATTTCTCCTTCTAATCCATGAGGTATTTCACTATGAAACATTCAATAAAATTATTCCTTGTTTTATTATTGACGTTCTTCATGGCCACCGGTTGTGAAGATTACTTAGACATTAACACAGATCCGAATAACCCCACATCGGCACCGATTGAAGGGTTAATGTATCAAACCACGTTCGAAACCACCCGGAATACAAACCGTGTAGGCGGAACAACGTCGTTTTTTGTACAGCACCTGGCTTCCCCAAATCAGGCTACAGGTACCGACATCCACGATGCGGTTTCTTATGGCACAGCATGGTCTCAGCTTTACTTCAATATTGGTGATCTGATCACCCTTATTGAACAGGCTGATGAGATCGGTGCACCCTACTACACAGGGCCGGCGAAGGTAATGAAGGCCTACAATCTGGGCCTGCTTGTAAATATGTTTGGCGACGTGCCTTATTCCGACGCATTCAACCCGGAAACCCTTCAGCCAACGTACGACACCTCTGAAAGCATCTATCAGGTAATTCTGAGCTCTCTGAATGAAGCAATTTCAGATATGGGAGCCGCCCAATCTGCCGCAGCACCCGGTTCTGATGATATGATCTTCGGGGGAGACCTCGCTGCATGGACTCGAACTGCCTACGCATTACGCGCCAGATTCCTGAATCATTACAGTAAGCTTTCATCTTACGATCCAGCTGCAGTACTTAGTGCAGTGGATAACGCATTTGCCAGCAATGCCGAAGATTTTGAGATGCCCTACTTCTCAGGTGAAGGCACGGCAGCAGAAAATCCCTGGTACCGTACGGCCGTAAACAACGCCGGTCTGTTACTCGGCGGGTGGCTATCCAGCCAGACTGTAAACCATTTGAATGGTGAAACATACGGTGTATTCGATCCGAGAATAGAGCGAATTACCGTACCTGTAGCTAACGAAGATCATCCGCGATTTGGAGAATATTACGGAACCAGAAATGGAGCCGGGCGCGGCGGTGATCCTGAGCAGGGTGTTCGCGCTGTACTTACTCCGGGCGCAGACTTCTACTATGCAGCCGGGCCAACACAGCCGCTTGAGATGTCAACTTTTGCTGAAATGAAGTTTATTGAAGCTGAAGCAGCACTGGCATTAAACAACAGCGCACGTGCTTATCAGGCCTATGAAGCCGGCATTCGGGCACACATGGAAAAAATGGGTATTGACCAGGAAGCTATCGACGCATACTGGAACGAACCAACCGTTTCTGTTGGCGCCGGAAATCTCACTGTGGATGAGATCATGAAGGAGAAGTATATCGCCATGTTCCTCAATCCTGAAACATGGAACGATGCACGACGTTATGATTATCAGTATGCAGGATTTGAAGCTCCGGCCAATTCTGCCCTGGGTGGTCAGATGATACGCCTTGTGCGATATCCCGATTCAGAATTGCAGCGAAATGAGAGCAACGTTCCCAACCGAACAATGCTCGATCGCGTTTTCTGGGATACTCCCTAAAATAATTTCCCAGTAGATCACATCATGGCCGGCCCGATTAATTTTGGGCCGGCTTTTTTTATTTTCTGATATTTTTTTTAACGATTTCATAGATTTACTATTCGTACTTTCAACTTTTTCTTAACCAAAATTCATTCATTGTGTCGCAAATCATTACCGGAATTCAACAAATTGGAATTGGTGTAACCGATGTTAATGATGCCTGGAAATGGTACAGATCTGTATTTGGCACCGATGTACCCGTTTTTGATGATATTGCAGAAGCAAAACTAATGACCCGCTACACAGGCAACAAGGTACACTCACGCAGGGCCGTGCTGGCACTGAATATGAACGGGGGTGGTGGTTTCGAAATCTGGCAGTTTAAAAGCAGAAAACCCGAGAAATGCTCGTTCGAACACACCCCGGGTGATCTTGGAATCAACGCAGTAAAAATCAAATGCAGAGATATTGTAAAAGCACATTCGAAATTAACTTCAAACAATTCGATTACTGTCAGCGAATTATATACTCTGCCCGGAGGTGAACAATCATTTCAGATCAGAGATCCCTATGACAATTTATTTCAGGTGGTAAAAGGGAGTTCATGGTTCCAAAATGGTAATAGCGCAACCGGCGGCGTTTGCGGAGCACTGATTGGTGTCAGCGATATTGATGCTGCCCTTCCGCTTTACACAGACGCACTCGGTTTCAATGAAACTGTGTATGATGAAACCGAGGTTTTTGCTGATCTGGATCCTAATTACACGTTCAGGCGTGTTCTTCTCCGAAAAAAACAGAGGGATGAAGGTGCATTCAGCCGCCTCTTCGGCCATATAGACATCGAGCTCCTGCAGATATTTGGCCGCAAACCCAAGAAAATATATCATAACCGATTCTGGGGCGATCCCGGATTTATTCATATCTGTTTTGATGTGAACGATATGGACACACTTAAAGAGAAGTGTAACCTGCTGGGCTATAACTTCACGGTTGACAGCGCCACAACTTTTGATATGGGAGAAGCCGCCGGCCGATTTTCTTACATAGAAGATCCAGATGGAACACTCATTGAATTTGTACAAGCTCACAAGTTACCTATTTTAAAAAAGTGGGGATGGTACATCAATCTAAAAAAAAGAAAACATCAAAAACCCCTGCCTGACTGGATGCTTAAGACGATGAGTTTTAACAGGGTTAAATAAAAATAGTAGTTTAGTATTGAGTAGTGAGACATTTCTCGCAACTTGCAATACTCTAAACATATAAACCTCAATACTTGCTATTCAATACTTAATAGAAAAAATACCATGACAGATAAGAAAATTAATGTACTTGTAGTGGGATGCGGAAACATGGGAGCCTCTCATGCACGGGCTTACCATCAACTTCCAGACTTTAACATTGTTGGGCTTGTAAGCCGCGGAGACAGTAAAAAACGCCTTTCCGATGAACTTGGTGGTCTTCCGCTTTTCAATGATTTTGCAACTGCCCTTGCGGAAACCAAACCCGATGCCGTTTGCATCAGCACCTATCCCGGTACTCATGCCGAATACTCCATAAAAGCACTTGAAGCCGGTGCCCATGTGTTTGTTGAAAAACCAATCGCCGAAACTGTAGAAGATGCTGAAGCTATTGTAAATGCTGCTAATAAAGCCGATAAAAAAGTAATAGTGGGATACATTTTGCGCCATCACCCAGGTTGGAAAATGTTTATTGAGCATGCCCAGCAGCTTGGTAAACCACTCGTTATGCGGATGAACCTAAATCAGCAAAGTGACGGTGAAGAGTGGGGCGTTCATAAAAATATTATGGAGGCGATGTCGCCAATTGTAGATTGCGGAGTGCACTATGTAGATGTAATGTGCCAGATGACTAAAGCCACTCCTGTAAGCGTTCACGCCATCGGGGCAAGACTTTCTGATGAAATTGACGAGAATCAATATAATTATGGACAACTGCAGGTGCGATTTGATGATGGATCAGTAGGATGGTACGAGTCCGGATGGGGGCCCATGATCAGTGAGCAAGCCTATTTTGTTAAAGACATTATGGGACCAAAAGGCAGTGTGAGCATCCGGAAGAATACATTCGATCTGCCCAGGGGTTCATCAGCTGATATTGGCGAACATACCACGGTGAAACAGTTTTTGCTGCACTCTTCACAGGTGGATGAAAACGGCAAGATAAAGAACGATGATCAGATCATCGATGCACCCGAACAACCCGACCATGATGAACTTTGCCTGTTTGAGCAAGAATATTTTCTTAAAACCATCAAAGAAGATCTGGATGTTTCCGATCACCTGAGAGAAGTGGTTCATACACTGCAAATTGTACTTGCCAGCGATGAATCGGTTAAGACCGGGAAGTCGGTTGAACTTTAGAAACCATTGATATTGTCTTCGCTCGGACTTTCTCCTAAAGAACCCTGTGTTTGAGTGAAGGCAGTTTCTTCCTCACCTCTGCCAATGTACTTGTATCGATTTCTGCTAATGCCATACCCGGTTCAGATCCGGCATTGGTAAGGATAACTCCCCACGGATCGATAATCATGGAATGACCGTATGTTTCTCTTTTTGATCCGTGTTTACCCGTTTGAGCCGGTGCAATCACAAATGCGCTATTCTCTATAGCCCGTGCCTTCAAAAGTGTTTCCCAGTGAGCTTTACCTGTAGGTTTTGTAAATGCTGCAGGTACACATAACAATTCACTTCCCTGAAATGCCAGCTCTCTGTAAAGTTCTGGAAACCGCACATCGTAGCAGATGGACAAGCCAACAGAAATTTCAGGTTTTTTAAGCCGTATAGTAACAGCCTTTTTGCCAGGTTCCACCATTTCAGATTCTCTGTAGCTCTCTTTAGCTGAAAGTTCAACATCAAACAGATGAATTTTATCATATGCGGCAGAAATAACACCGGATGGTTCAACGATAATTGCTCGATTGTACACTTTCCCATCTCCGGCCGGTACCGGATAACCACCACCAAGAATGGTTACATTAAACTCTTTTGCCCATTGAATAAGGCTCTTTTCAACCCTCTCAGCTATGGTTTCTGCCTGCTTAAGACGCTCTTTTTCGTTGCCCATAAACGCAAAGTTCTCGGGCAGCCCGATAAACTGCGCTCCTGCTTCTGATGCAGACATCACCCGCAAATAAATCTTTTCAAGATTATCATCGAGGTTGGGCTGGCTGTTTAGCTGAATAGCTGCGGCGAGAAATTTTGGCATGAGTGTTTGTTTAGGTATTCAATTACACTAATATAAAAAGTTGGGGCAGATCCTCATTTCATTGTCTGATTGTACCGATAATTTCGTGAGTAAAGTAAACCAACACAACAAAAAACCAAATAAACATACGTTTCCCATGAAAACAATAGCCAGTACACTCCTTCTACTGATTTGTCTTCCTACGCTACTTTTTGGCCAGTCCATCGAAGAAGATGATTTCTTTGATCCCGCTTTTGTTTTTGAAATGGTTGATCCGGGCTTTTGTGAAATGCCGCCTGCAAATGTAACTGATCGTGATATTTCCGAAATGCTGCGCGCCAACTATGATCAGGTTCCGATCAAAGGAAATATAACAGGCCCCATCAGCGGTGAAGTTTTAGGTGGAGGTTATTATAACTCCTTCAGCGATGGTGTTGTAGCCAGTTTTAACAATTTAATTTTACTGCCGGATGATGAAATCCTATCGCTCTGCCTGGTAGTAGTTCCTGCTGGTGATACAGCTTTAACAGAAGGCAGTGCCATGCTTGCAGGGCCTGCTCCCGAATCTATCGATGGCCAAACATTTCTTGCCATCATTCAAATTTCTGAAAGAGAAGGATCCGAACTCACACCTATTGGCTCACTTGTTGGCGGAACCGGTTCCGTAACTTTTGCGATGAAAGGGGATGAGTATCTTGAAGGAAGCCTGGAAATTAATGGGCGGATTGAGGGGCTTTCAGCAGAGGATGAACTCGATTTCTATCTGAGCTTTGACTTTGAAGAGATGATAAAAAATCCCCTCAGAATGATTCGCTGGTCGGTTGATAATGAATAGTATGACAAAAAAATAGCGGAGTAACTCAGATCGAGTTATCTCTTTGCTAATTACAGCCGGCGGCCAGTTGGTTTACCCGTGCTGCACCTTCCGGAGATTCTGCTATATTAAGCCAGTAGTTTCGCGATCTCTCCAGGAGAAGTTCTGCTTCATGCCTGTTTCCCTTCATGCAGTGAACACCGGCTAATACAGTATTGGCTCGTGCTACAAACGGGCTGTCATCCCCGTGCCCTATATCCGTCAATTTTGATGCAGACTGCTCCGCAAACTCCATAGCTCTATTTGCATCATCCAAAAGGAGATGCTGGCGGGCATGGAGCATATCTGCTATAGCAGGGCGTGTATCCGCAATGCTTACCATGCCAATAATTGAATCGAATTCTTCAAGCGATTCCTCCGCAAGTACGGCATCACCATCATCAAGTGCGTGTGCTGCCTGCATCAGCAGTAGATTTGACCATAGTAACCCGTCTCCTGATTCCCTTGCCTCCTCCAGCATAGAGCTTAATTTTTCTATCGATGACCCACTCAAATCCGGGCTGCTCAATTCAACACGCAATCTCATGTGTTCGGTAACATTTGCCGTTCTTGGCGGCACCATATCCGGCACATTATCTGCATAGTGAATTTCTGCGGCAGCAGCCCTTTCTGGCAGGTGAAGTTCGGCAGCTGTTTGCAAAACACGGATCAGCCAAACGGTTGAGAGCGAATTCCGGGGAGCGGCTACCTTTCCAACTTCCATCACCTCTTCGAATAGTGGCAGCGCCAAATGCAATTTCCCCGCAGCAGAGTAGGCTCTGGCGAGGTCTTCAAGTGATCGTGCATGCTCAAAACTCATCTCACCGTACAGATCGATAGATGCCTCAACCATACGATCAAGCAATTCCAAAGCCTTTACCGGTTCCGCATTTTGATAAAGGGCCGTACCATAAACTCGGGTGGCGTTTATTAAAATGGGATTCGATGTGCCGCCATACAAATTCTCAGCAATCTGCCAAGCACGTTCGGCAGTGGGTAGTTCCAGATCGTGCATTCCAAGATGACCTTTTGCAGCTTTCAGGTATAAAAGTGCTGAAATACACCCGCTGCTCTGTTCAAGCTCACCGGCACAGGCAAGATTCACCGCCTCGGATGCACTTTCGTACGCTCCCTGATAATCGGCAAGAATACTTCTTGAGTCATGTAAAACAAGCAGAAGCTGGCTTTGAAGCAGGCTGGTATCTTCATCAAGTTCTCGAAGGTCCCCCAATGTTTCTTTTACAAGCTCCCCGGCATCTTCAAAACGGTTGGCAAGGTTTAATGTAAATGCATATTCATATCGAATTTCACCCGTTGTGACAGGATCCAGCTGAGCACCTTCATCAATCAGCGCGAGTGATTTTTCAAAGTGTTCTCGGGCACGATCTATTACACTCAGGCCGAAGTATGTTCTACCGATAACTCCGTGCATTTCGGCGGCCAGAACAGGATTATCTGCAAGTTCGCTGTCCACCATGGCCGAGCCCTGTTCAAGAATATCAAAAACAGAAGGGGGCTGGCCATCCGTTACATAGGGATTGGCAGCTGTAATCATATTTGTCAAGAACTCTTTCACAGCAGTAGCTCGTTCTGATTCAACAAGGGCTCTTTCTGCCTCGATTCGGGTTTGATTTGATTGCCATAAAACGCCTCCAATACCCACGAAGAATAGAAGTACACAAAGTGCACTCAGTGTTACGCCGAGCTTGTTTCGCCTTACAAATTTACCCCATTTATAAGCTCGCGATGCCGGACGTGCAATGATCGGCAAATCATTTAAATAATTCAGTATATCACGGTTCAGCTGCTCGGCCGAACTGTATCTCATTTCCGGTTCTTTGCTGAGTGCCTTCAGAATAATTGTATCGGGGTCTCCGGAAAGCTCGTTCTTCAGCAGATGTTTTGTTGATGAACGGTTATTGCATATCAATTCAAGTTCGTCATCGCCAGTTAAGGCAATTCTTTGACTCGGTTTTGCAGGTTCCTCTTCTAAAATAATCCGCTCCGTTTCAAGCATAGAGTTTCCCGTGAATGCAAAAGGGAGCACTCCACACAGCAATTTGTACAATACCATTCCCAACTGATAAATATCTGTAGAAGTGTTTACCTGCTTGCCTCGAATCTGCTCGGGACTGGCATATTCCGGAGTTAAAAGGCGGTACCCG
>SLGA01000221.1 GCA_007123985.1 Balneolaceae bacterium
AAACCGGCTTTCAGGTAAGTAAAAATTATGCATCTCACTACCTCCGGTCATTCACTTCAAAAAATGGATCAAAGGCAGAGCTTCATAAAAAAAACGCTGAAGATCTTTTCCGAGAGTTTACAAGGCTGAAAGGAACCGCTTTAAAAATTGCACAATCATTTAGTATTGATAATGGTTTTCTGCCGGATGAATTTTCTGAAGTAATGACAAAGGCTCAATACAGCGTACCTCCAATTAATCGCGCGCTTGTACGGTCAATCATCAAGAGAGAACTGGGGGCATACCCTGAGGAGATATTTGCATCATTCGATACAAGTGCGATTGCAGCCGCATCTATCGGGCAGGTTCATAAAGCTGTTCTGAAAAGCGGTGAAACGGTAGCCGTAAAAATTCAGTATCCCGGGGTTCGGGATACGATTTCAACTGATTTAGGTCTTGCCCGAACCATTTTCAGGCAAATTGTATCAGATTCTGCAAAGATGGATGTCTATTTAGATGAGATTCGAACGACTCTGCTCAGAGAAACTGATTACACTGAAGAGGGAAAATCGATTGATCGGTTCCATGAACGATTTGCATCGGATACGGTTACAACACCAAAGTGGGTTCCCGAATTTTCAACTGAGCGTGTTCTGACTATGACATTTATCGAAGGTATACATCTTCAGGAGTTTTTAGAACAGAATCCCTCAAAGGAGAAAAGAAACCATTATGGGCAACTACTTTGGGATTTTTTCCATAATCAGGTTGAAAAGCGGGGCGAAGTGCATGCTGATACGCATCCCGGAAATTTCCTCTTTACAGCTGAAGGCAAGCTTGGTGTAATTGATTTTGGGTGTGTAAAAGAGTTTCCGGATGAGTTTTTCACAGATTATCTGCGATTGTTACCCACACACCTTATGCAAGAGGAACAGGCAATTAAAGAACTCTACCTGAAGCTCGATGTACTTAAAGAAGACCCGGAAAAAAATAAAAAAGAGAGAATGTTCTATGAATTCTGCAAAAATTACGGTTTCACTTTTGCTATGCCTTATGCAGAGGGAAACTTCGATTTTGGAGACACTGAATACAAAAATTTAATTCGAGACTATACCAAAAATGCTCCGTTTACTAATGAGCCGCGGGGCAACAAACACTTTATATATACAACGCGTGTTCATCTGGGTTTATATCATTTTCTTATGAAATTGGGTGCTGAAGTAAAAACGGATCGTTCAAAAAAAATAGTAGAGCAGTTACTAAAGTAAAAAAGCCGAAGGAGGAATACTCCTACGGCTTTTCAAACTTGTTATAATTTTAGAGTAGCTTTTAATAATCGGGGTTTGCTACACCAATAATCCCGCAACCAACCCGGCCGCCGGCATCACCCACGGGCTGCGATTGCAGATCATCTCTCTGTTCGTGTACAATTACAGCATATCCTACAATGGAGTATTTGCCGTTTAGCTTCAAGTGAGTATCAATGTAATCGAGTGTTGCTACGCCATCTTCGTTAGCTGGAAGATTTCCAAGATCTCCCATGTGGCGCTCCTCATCGGTTGGCCCGGCATGTGGCATATCCTTCGGGTTGTAGTGTCCGCCAGCCGACATCGCGGCAGAGTCGCGGCAGTCGCCATATTCATGCACGTGAAAACCATGCAGTGTTTCTGATCCCAATCCGGAAACTTCAGCCTGTACTCTCACACCTTCGTCTGTTTGAGAGAAAGTAACCACACCGGAGACTTCATTGCCTTCTGTTGGGTGTATTACAACCACTGCTTTTTCGGTTTCAGGGCCTTCATAGATTTCTTCTACAATCTCTTCCTGCACGCAGGCACTCAGAAGAAAAAGTGTTAGTAATGTTAATATTGTATATCTCATTGGGTACAAATTGTTTGGTTTAAAGTTAGTGTATAAACACAGCTCGCAAGGCCGGCATTCATTTCAAATTAAAATTAATAGATTGTAAACCATTCTGCTATGAGAGAACCTGCATAAAGACTATATGCTTCTTCTGTCAACAGATGATCAGCTTGGTGTAACGATACAAAACTTTTTGGATGTTTTGCACTCTTATAAATGTCGGCAGCATTATCAACACTTACAGTTTCATCAAGTGGTGCATGCATAACAAGCAGTGCTTTATCAAGATTTGTAATGTATTTGTCCATTTTTGATTTTTCCAGATCATCGAGAAACTGCTTTTTCACCTTAAATGGCCTTCCTGCCAGCTTTACAACTGCTTCGCCGTCACGTTCAATCTCCTCTTTTTTTGACTCAAAGTGCTTCTCCACGTGTTTGGGTTCGGATGGTGCTCCAATTGTAACAACAGCTTTTACCGAATCTAATTTATGGGCCGCCTGTAATACTGCTGCCCCTCCCAGAGAATGGCCAATTAATATTGCCGGCCCTCCGCTGCGTGACTTCATAAAATTTGCAGCTGCGATAAGATCATCAATGTTGGAACTGAAATTTGTGTCAGCAAAATCGCCCTCACTTTCTCCAAGTCCGGTAAAGTCGAACCGCAGTGTTTCAATCCCTTTTGAAGCAAGTGCTTTTGTGATATTACCAACAGCCCGAAGATTTTTTGAACAGGTAAAACAGTGCGCAAACAGAGCACAGGATACTATCTCACCTTCCGGCATATCTATCCTTCCTGATAGTTTTTCTCCGAGTGCTCCTTTAAACGTAATTTTTTCAGACCTCATGTTTTATCCATTTTTGAAATGATTTACTCGATCTTGCGTACTGATTTTAATGTACTAAATACGAACTCTTAATTTAGAATTCTGAACAATTTCCCGACTGATTGTCACTCTTTTTTTTGTACCTGTTCCCTTCTCTTCTATACTATTTTGTGGCACATCTTCCCAAATTTTACAACTGGCATGCACCTCTTTTAAATATTGGGATTTTTTTAATTCTCCCAACAAACCCGGTTCCAGCCCACCCCCTGGCATGATAATAATTTCATCACCTGCTTTTTCAAGCATTTCCAAGATCACAGCCATACCCTGCGAAACATTTTCATGTCCACCGGAGGTTAATATTCGATTGAATCCGCAATCAATAATTTTTCCTATCGCTTCCATCGGATTGCTGCACACATCGATCGCCCTGTGAAATGTACATGGCTTGGAACCGGCAATTTTAACTAATTTTTTGCAAGCCGAAGAATTCACCGATCCATCATCTTTCAGCGCGCCAAAAACAAAACCGTCTGCACCATGAGAATCTAAAATTTCAATCTCATATCCCATAGCAGAAATTTCATTTTCAGAGTAAAAAAAATCACCCCCGCGAGGGCGAATCATCACATATACAGGAATAGAAAGGTGCTTTTTCAGAAATTTGAGCATTCCGGCACCGGGAGTTTCTCCCCCTTCGTGAAAAGAAGCACAAAGTTCTATTCGGTCAACCCCAAATTCTTCTGCCTTAAGAGCTGTCTCAATACTAAAAACCGGGCTTTCAAGGAGTAATTTCTCTCTTACCATTGGCTGAATTATGCCCTCAATTTTTCAGGATTAACTAAATCTGCTTCGTGCATCTTCCAGTGTATTGCCGGATTCACCCTGAACCGCATAATTAAATCCTGGATGAACGGCGTATCCGCCATATTCGCCATCTTTGTTCACGGCGATAAAACCGGCCTGCATATCTTCAATTCCATCTTTGTTCTTTTCAATTAGCCTGCCAACCACTTCTTCGCAAGCCTCCTGGGGCGATCTGCCCTGCCGCATCAACTCTACCACTAAAAAGCTTCCACACACCTTAATAATTGTTTCGCCCAAACCGGTTGCCGTAGCTGCACCCACTTCATTATCAACGTAAAGTCCGGCACCTATAATAGGACTATCGCCCACGCGCCCGTGCATTTTAAATGCCAACCCGCTTGTGGTGCATGAACCGGCCAGATTACCATCTGCATCTACTCCAATCATACCGATTGTATCATGGTTTTCAATGTTAATTATTGGCCTGTACTCTTTTTCTTTTAGCCATTCCAGGTAGGCTTCTTCAGATTCCGGATGCAGTACTTCTTCCTCAAGTTGCATTCCTTGTGAAATTGCAAACTGCCGGGCACCTTCACCGGCAAGCATTACATGCGGTGTTTCTTCCATCACTTTTCTTGCAAGTGTAATGCGATGCTTAACCTGCCTCACAAAACAAACTGAACCGCATTCTCCATTGCCTTTCATAATAGATGCATCCAGAGTCACAATTCCTTCACGATCGGGAAATCCGTAAATACCTACGGTTCTGCTTGCAGGGTCTGCTTCCGTAACTTTTACTCCCTCTTCTACAGCATTCAATATTGATCCGGTTTGCCGCAGTACACTCCACGCTTTCTCATTTGCGGCTAACCCATGATTCCACGTTGAAATAATTCGCGGCTTTCGCGCATTTTTTACATTCCTGTCTTGAAACAGTTCGGTACTTTTTTTGATGCCTTCAGGCAAAAATATCGTAGTTGATAGAAGGCTCTGTTTAAGAAATTTTCTTCTGCTGGACATAAAATAAAGTTCTGATTTCTAAAGGGATTAGATTAAAATAACGGAAAACTGACGGGAAACCACTCTTTTCATATTGATACCGGTTCCATTTTTATGTAAAACCGGTATAGATCCAGTCCCTTCAAAATAATTTCTAAAATTTTATCAATTTTAACATCTTTGGCTCACTCTTTATTTATGCTTTGGATAAGTTAGGGAGTTAATCCAATCTTTAATTACATCAATAAATTTAACATGACTAAAATTTACCAGATGCTACCGGTAATGTTTTTGTCTTTTCTGTTAGTTGCTGGATGCGGCACATCGCAAACAGCAACAGAACAGGAGAGAGCTCAAGCACCGGAGAGACCTCGAATGGGTGCACCTTCGGGCAACAACGACATAAAAGCTTTTTCAGAAGTTATCAAAGACAGCGCAGAAAAAGACGAAGGACTTTTTAACGTTTACAAAGACAATTCGAAATTTTTCTATGAAATTCCCGATTCACTTTTGGGTCGTGAAATGCTGATGGTATCACGAATTGCCAGAACAGCTGACGGGATCCTCTATGGAGGAATGCGTAGTAATAACCAGGTTCTTCGATGGGAAAAACGCGATAATAACATCCTTTTGAGACGAATATCATTCACAAATACTGCAAGTGATTCGCTCCCGATTTATGAAGCAGTTCGCAACTCCAACTTCGAACCAATTCTTGCCTCTTTCAGCATTGAAGCGCTCAACGAAGATAGCACAGGTTCCGTAATTGATGTAACCAGCTTATTTACAACGGATATACCGGCTCTTGGGCTGCCACAGCGTTTCAGAAGCCAGTATCAAGTGCGCCGGGTTGATGGAACACGAACGTTTATTGAAGGCATCCGAAGTTTTCCTGAGAATGTGGAAGCAAGGCACATCCTTACGTATGAAGCGGCAAACCCGCCTTCAAACTCTGATGCTAACACAATCTCACTTGAGATTAATCATAGTATGATTTTGATGCCCAAGGAACCTATGCAGCCACGCCGCCCGGATGCACGCGTTGGGTATTTCACTGCCAGCCAGGTTGATTACGGCACCGAAGAGCACCGTGCAAAACCGGTTCGCCACGTTACAAGATGGCAGCTTGTTCCCAAAGATCCTGAAGCATACCTGCGGGGAGAGCTTGTAGAACCTGTAGAGCCAATTGTTTTTCATATCGACCCTGCCACTCCCAAAGAGTGGAGAGAATGGCTGATTAAAGGCGTGGATGACTGGCAGGTGGCTTTCGAAGCGGCCGGTTTTAAAAATGCTATCTATGGAAAAATGGCCCCAACTCCGGAAGAAGATCCCGATTTCAGCCTTGAAGATATCCGTTATCCGAGTATCCGGTACTTTGCATCCCCAATTCAAAATGCATTTGGACCGCATGTACACGATCCCCGATCCGGGCAAATTATGACATCTGCCATCGGGTGGTATCATAACGTTATGAGGCTCCTTAGAAACTGGTATTTCATACAAACAGCGGCAGCAAACCCTGAAGCACGCGCCACTCAGTTCGATGATGATGTAATGGGAGAACTGATTCGTTTCGTATCGGCTCACGAAGTTGGCCACACACTTGGTTTGCCGCATAATTTCGGCTCAAGCTATGCCGTACCGGTTGATTCACTGCGCTCACCAACCTATACCGCAAATCACGGAACCGCTCCTTCCATTATGGACTATGCCCGATTTAACTACATTGCACAACCCGGCGATGGGGTAACAAATTTCTTCCCCGCAGTTGGTGAATACGACAAATGGGCTGTTAAATGGGCGTACACCTGGTTCGGTGATATGCCAATCGAGGAACAAGAAAAAATTCTTCATGAATGGACAACCGAGCGGGCTGATGACCACCGATACTTCTTCGGAAGCCAAACATCCAATCCGATTGATCCTCGTTCAAATCGTGAAGATCTTGGAGACGATGCAATGAGAGCCAGTTACTATGGTATAAAAAACCTTGAAGTCATCACTGAAAATCTAATCGACTGGATTTCGAATGATGGGGAAGATTTCTCTGAACTCGAAGAATTATACGGCCAGATTCTTACCCAGTGGAGCCGTTATATGGGGCACGTTGCACCATACATAGGCGGTGTTTACGAAACTGATAAAACCTTCGATCAGGACGGAGCTGTTTACGAACCGGTTGAAGCGTATCGCCAGCGGGAAGCCATGGAGTTTTTAGCAGAGTATGCATTCAGCGACCCAACCTGGGCCCTGAACAGTGATATTCTCTCAAAAATAAACCAGGCTGATTTTATTGACAGCTACCGTGGCAGGCAGGTTAATGTACTGAACAGCGTGCTTGATGCCTCAAGACTTGCACGGCTCATTGAATACGAAATTCGCGGGGAAGACACTTACAGCCCGTTTGAATTTATGGACGATCTTAGAAATACAATATGGAGTGAACTGAACAACAATTCAGAAATATCTGTATATCGAAGAAATCTTCAAAGAGCTTATGTGGAGCGAATGGAATCTTTGATGACTGACGATCTCTCTGGTATTCCGGCGCAATTCCGTCAGTTCCTTGGCATTACAAATGTGAATGTGAACCAATCAGACATTCGCCCAATTGTTCGAGAGCAACTTGAACTGCTGCATAGAGATGTTAAAAGTTCTGCATCGAATGTTAGAGACAGATCTACCAGAATTCACCTCAATGATCTCGACAGAAGAATTGATGATATTCTGAATCCATAATAGTTCAAAAAATTTGAACCAAAAAAAAGCCGTCTCTTATACA
>SLGA01000254.1 GCA_007123985.1 Balneolaceae bacterium
CCTGTCGTCAAAATAGCCGGACCGTTTCTTAATCTGATATTTTTTATACCAGAAATAGCCGCCATAAATGGAAGGTAAAAGAAGCAAAAGCCACAAGTAAGAGCTGTTTTCCCAAATCATAAATCAAAACATTTTTACGTGGTAAAGATAACACTATTTCCACAGAAGTGAAGATGGGTATTTTTTAAACGAAGCAATATAATTTTTCTTTTGAAACCATTAATTTAGCGCTATTTTTGAGCAACAATTTTTCACTATTTGTATGAAATTCCTTCAATCTGACATTGCAAAGTTTCTCCTCAAGGTTTTTGCCATTTACATTATCTGGTACATGGTCTATGAACTTTGGGTAATGCCCAATGGATATATCGACGAGCCGCTTTCAAGAAACATCGTGTCGGTAAGTGCCGGAATCCTTTCCTTTTTTGGCGAATCTGTTTTTCTTTACGACAGAGTTGTAGGTATAACCGGCCTTCGTGGAATTGAGATTGTAGATGGGTGCAACGGAATCGCTGCGATTGGCCTGTTTTTAGGGTTTATAATTGCTTATCCCGGCCAGTGGACCCCCCGATTGCTCTTCTCAATTTTTGGAATTCTTGTGATCTATATTGTAAATGTGGCCCGAATTGTTGCACTAACATATATACAAGCATATTGGCCCCAGGTTTTTGATTTTGCTCACGATTACTCAACCACAGCCATTTTTTACATCATTATCTTTATTTTGTGGATGATTTGGGCTAACTACGGCGAGTCATTTTCAAATGAAAAAACTGATAAGGGGAATCTTACCCCGGCTGTTACGTAATTGTTTTTTCGGTTTGATAGTGTGTTTCAATTTCATCGGTGTATATTTTCTCTTTAGGTGCAACTCTGAATAGCCAAACTACTCCCGAAACCACCAGCAATCCCGAAAAAAGGCCCATCGTTTGGCGGATGGTTAGCAATTCAAGCTCGAGAATAAGAGCGGCGGCCATTACTGAAACGGACTGAGCTACCGTAAAAATAAGCCATTCGATGCTAAATACCCTCCCTCTGAATACATCCGGAGCCCTTCTTTGAAGCAAGACGGTACTAAATACCCAGTTCGATCCGGATGCCATATGGGCAAGAATCACAAAGATGCTCATTAAGAGTATGGAGTTCATACTGCTCACAAAGCCGTACATCATTCCGCAAAAAATCATAAAAAATCCGATTGAACGAATCCATCCCGATTCTTTTTTAAAAATTCTGCGTCCTGCAACCGGCCCAAGCCCCGTTCCTATACCCCTTGCTGCATAGAGTATTCCCAGGCCAATACTGCCCAGCATAAGCACATCCTCAGCAATGATGATCAGCATATAAACCATTGCTCCCACACACATGGTAAATGTGCCTTTTGCCATGGCAGGGCGAAGTACATGGCTGTTATTTTTCAGATAACGGAAACCTTCTGTAATACCAACAAGCGGATTGGCTGTGCGTTTTTTCTCCTCATCGCTCATCATATCCTGAGGAATAATTGCCCTGTAAATAAAAACAGATGATAGCGCATAACTTAGCCCGTTTATTATGAACACAATATCTGTGCCCAGATATGCAGTTGCAAAACCACCAATGGCCATACCGCTTGTAAAAATAATGCTCCATGAAGCGGCCGACAGTATATTAGCAACAACCAGCTCTTTATCTGATGTAACATTCGGAATAGATGATGTTTTTGAAGGTTCAAATACAGCGGAGAAAACCATTTGCAATGCGGTTATTACATAAGCAAGCCAGAGGAGTTCGGAGGTAGTGATAAAAATAAAACAGAGAACAAGCAAACCTCGTGCAATATCACTAATTATCATTAAGTGGCGTCTGTTGAACCTATCGGTTATGTAACCGGCAAGGGGTGATGAAAAGGCAAGGCTCAGCATTTTTACAACAATGATGAGACCCAGCAAAAATTCAGATCCGCTGTATTTCTGTATGATGGCATAGACAGCAAGAATGCCAAACCAATCGCCAAAATTAGATATAATCTGTGCAAGCCATAATCTCCTGTAATTGACATTATGCCGCACCAGATCTGTATATGGTTTCAGTTTATTCTTCACTGCTGTCTGAGTTGTTGATAAGGTGAGATAACCCTCTTGTTACGTAATTTTGATGAGTTTAATATGCCGGTTACTTCACTCCGGTGCTCCCGAATCCGCCTTTTCCGCGTTCCGTTTCAGGTAGTGAACCCACCTCTGTATGGTGAACTTGCAGAACGGGAGCTACCACCATCTGTGCAATTCTGTCGCCGTGATGAATTGTGAATACTTCATCACCGTGGTTAATCGCCAGTACTTTTACCTCTCCCCTGTAGTCAGCATCAATGGTTCCGGGGGAGTTGAGCATAGTAATCCCATTACGAAATGCAAGACCGCTTCTTGGCCTGATTTGTGCCTCAAAACCTGCCGGCAAAGCCATTTTAAATCCGGTTGGAATGAGCATTCTTGCGCCGGGTTCAAGTTCAATTGGTTCGGGTATAGCTGCCCGAACATCCATACCGGCAGAATGTGGTGTTTCGTATGCCGGCAGCGGTAAATCGCCGAGATTACTAAGTCTTTGAAAGAATAGATTAACCGGAGCCATTTCGCTCATAAGAGATAAGCCTCACTTTTACATTTCCGAAAATTACACGTACATGGGCTTCCACGGGTATGCGGAGATCGTCCGTGGCAAACCAGGATCTGAACCTTCCTCTGAAACCAAAAGGACCGTCCACATCCGCTGTTCCTTCACTTAAATATGTTTCGATCGGCTCATCGAAAGCATCGTAACTGCGTACCTCCGTTTCTGAGCTGCTGCTCGCAGTTACCGTTCCCATTTCACCTTCAATAAATGCAGGCAGCGTGTATGGGTCTTCAAGGCCGGCAAATAATCTTGAATAGAAGAAGATGATATCTCCGCCGCTTGCAGGTTCAATTAGTTCAAGTGAAGTATCGTACTCGCCGTATTCGTAGAAATGCACTTTATTCTCATCCCTGTCGAAAATAATCTTAACGCTCTCATACTCTTCATCGTGGATATCATCCCGCCAAAAGTAGTGGCTAAATGGGTATTCATCATTGTACTGAAAAATACTCTCGTAGTTTACTATGCGGGTTCCTACAAACGGTACTCTTCTGTTCGAACGGATACGGGTTCGCAGATGATAAGCAGTTTCACCATTGATGGTTGTATCTGGCAGCAGCTCCACATCAACCCAGCCCAGGGTAAAAAATCCGTAGCTTACTTCATATTCAAATACTTCGCGTGCCTCAATAAGCATTTCCATCGTTGGTGGTTCATCCCGATCAAAAGTGAAGACACTTTGGGCAATGGCAGAATCCACAATGAAAAGTGAGAGTAAAACCAGTGCTGTGTTATTCAACAAATGCTTCAAAAGCCTCCTCATCATAACCTACAAGAATTGCTTCATCTTTTATTAAAACAGGACGTTTCATCATGGTTTGATGCTCCAGAAGCTGATCAAAAAGCTCATTCTCGCTCAGGTTTTTATCTTTCAACCCAAGATTACGCCATTTCATACCTCGTTTATTTACTAAAACCTCAAGCCCAATGCGATGTACAAATTCTTCAAGCTCTTCCCGCGACAGGGGTTCTTTTTTCAGATCATAAAAGGTGTACTCAACCTCTTTCTCTTCAAGCCACTTGCGGGTGTCCCGAATTTTATTGCAATTTTTGATTCCGTAAACTTGTATCATTATTTATCTCGTAAATAGAATTTTAATTAAGCCTTAAAATACGAACTTTTAAACGCTCTTTCTGTCTCATTCAGTTAAAAATGATTAACTCTGCTTTGCTTTGATCATGTATAATCTAAAATTCAGCCATATAGTTCTTGTAGTATGTTTACTCGTTGCAGGGTGCAGCTCGAACGACAGCCAGCGTGAATTTGAGAATGAAGCGTTTGCCCTGCCTGATGGTTTTACAAGAACCAACGATCGCGGACAAGTTGTAAATGATGAGGTTGATTCTGATGACTGGCGAATCGGGCCATTTTTCCAGGGATTGGCTTTAGTTGATCCTGCTTTTCCAAATCCAGTTTTAACCAATGGCCTGCTGACTATAAATCTGCAAGTAACCGGTTTGGATGCTGTTTCTGGAGTGCGCGTTTATGTACTTCATGATTTTAACAGACCAACATTTCTATACCAGGATTTCCGCACACCTTTACCACCAGGCCTCATCTCTATCAATCTCAACCCGCTGGACATTGCAAGAATCCGGGAAAATCCGCAGGGTTTGTACAGGCTTATCATAACTGACGGAAGAGATAATGTAATCACCTATGGAGATATAAAGATAGAGTAAACACATTCCATCTGAATCTTTGTATCTTCAAAACATTACCGGTTAAAGAATTAGTACATGGCACGCGAAAAATTATCATCATCAGAAAAACAGATACTCAGGGAACTCATTTTTGCCGAAACCTTTCAGCACATTCAGGCAGAGACAGAATTCAGCTATGGGGCCATCAGGGATGATCTGATAAAGCTGATCAATCACGGTTATATAGAAGTAAGCAGTGATAAAGAATCGGCACCGTCTGCATTTTACGACTCTGATCACATTGAAGATTTTTCGTTTAAAGCAACCAAGATTGGCCTAAAACAGATATAGTTATGAAATTTGAGAGCACTCTTTCAGGCAAAAGTTATCAGATAGAGCTGGATGAAAAGCTCACTCAGGCAACGGTTAATCAATCAGAAATTGAGTTTAATATTGTTGAGAACAATCCTGAAAAATTGATTCTACGTATTGGAACCAAACTTTATAAAGCAGATAACATATCTGTGAATGGCGATGAAGTTCAATTTTCAGTGAATGGTTCTTTTCTAACTGTGCAAGTAAAAGATGAAGATGAGCTATTATTGGAAAAACTTGGGTTTTCATCCGGCAGTACAAGCTCGGCAGGAACATTGGCAGCCCCAATGCCTGGTAAAATTCTCGAAATTCTTGTTTCTGAAAATGAAGAGGTAAAGGCCGGTCAACCTGTTATGATACTCGAAGCCATGAAAATGGAAAATGAGCTAAAAGCCCCCGCCGATGGAACAGTTGATAAAATTCTGGCTTCCAAAAACGATAACGTAGAAAAAAAACAACCACTTTTAGAAATTAAACCACGTGGATAAATTTATTATTGAAGGTCCTTCTCCACTCAAAGGAACCATACCTGTAAGCGGCTCAAAGAATGCTGCTATGCCATTAATGGCAGCAGCATTACTTGCCAACTCTCCAACAAAACTCCGTCTGATACCCCGTCTAAAAGACATTTACACCTTTAAAAAAGTTATTGAAGAGACCGGAACCTCCGTTGTATTTGATGAAGACGATAATTCTATGGTTTTAGATCCGGCAAATCTTAACAATACCGAAGCACCTTATGAACTGGTACGCAGAATGCGCGCTTCATTTTATATGCTCGGAGCTTTGATTGGAAATGCCGGCGAAGCAAAAGTATCCCTTCCCGGAGGTTGTGCCTGGGGTCCCCGGCCGGTAGATCTGCACCTGAAAGGTTTTGAGGAGATGGGAGTAAAGATCGAGCTGGAACAAGGCTATGTGCATGCATCTATCAACAACAACTCTGTTGAAGGAGGAGATTTCACCTTGAACCCGAGCAGTGTTGGAGCTACAATCAACCTTGTTTTGGGTGCCGTGAAGCGGGCAAAAAAGTTCATCATCAGAAATGCTGCAAAAGAGCCTGATGTTGTGCTGCTATGCAAAATGCTTGTTGAAATGGGAGCCGATATTCAGGGCATAGGCACCGATACATTAACCATTCGTAAAGTTGATAAGCTAACGGGTGTTGAGTACTCAAATGATCCTGACCGAATAGAAACCGGTACCTTTATGATCGCGGCGGCCATGCATCCCGAATCGGATATAACTCTTACCGGGTGCCGCCCGGAACAACTCGGCAGATTCCCTGACTCATTCAAAAAACTTGGTGTGGATTTCAACATTCACGGTTCCGAAATACAGATTAAATCAACAGATAAACTCCAGCCGGTTTCTGTGAACACAAAAATTTATCCCGGGTTCCCCACTGATTTGCAGGCGCAATGGGCCACTCTGATGACACAGGCCAACGGCACAAGTACAGTTACCGACACAGTTTATTTCGACAGATTCAGTTATGTACCGGAACTGAACCGCCTTGGGGGAAAGCTTAGGGTGGAAAAAAACAGAGTCACCATTCATGGTAAAACCATTTTAAGCGGTGCATCTGTTATGAGTACAGACCTGCGGGCAAGTGTAAGCCTTGTTATGGCGGCCATCGTGGCAGAAGGCACTTCCGAAATTTTGCGGGTTTATCACTTAGACAGAGGGTACGAGCAGCTTGAAAAAAAGCTGAATAGAGTTGGTGCTTCTATTCAGAGAGTCCCTCAATAACGATTTACATGGATCAGTTACTTAAACTTCATTCAATATTTAATTATTAGATAACTTTACACTATATTTAGTTTGTGAAATTTACGTGTGATGAATATTCTCTAATGAGACTGATAGTAAGTATTATCAATACCATATACTTTTTTACCAACCATTTCTTGTATACCCTGAATGCGATCTTTCGCCAAGGGCAATGCTACGATATTTCCACGGCTGAGAGTAATCACACTGCTCTCGCTTCAATTAACGAGAATTATAATAACAAAGCCGTTCGCCCCTCTTACATATTGCGCTGTAACAAGTTGAACACCATTTCTTACAGCTATTTTCAGTTGTATGCAATTGAGGAAACATTGTGCGAACAGCTGAAGAAATTGCTTTCCCTACATGAAAAACCAAATAATTATTCACTCATCGGGCAAACAGACCCGGGTTGCGCTTTTAGAAAACGGAGAATTAGCTCAACTATTCATAGAATCTGAAGAAAACCAACGTACTGTTGGCGACATCTACCTCGCAAGGGTACACAAAGTAATGAGTGGAATCCGTGCCGCATTTATCGATGTGGGCATGGAAAAAGATGCATTTCTCCACTTTTCCGATGCCGGCGATCATCTTGGCTCGTACCTCACAATGCTTAACGGTGAACGAAGCATTCCCTCATCAGCTAAGGATGAACTGAAACGGTTCAATAAGCTTTCAAACAATGAGAAGCAGATTCTTGCAGGCAAGATGCTCAAGAACAATCAGAATATTCTTGTTCAGGTTGTAAAAGAGCCAATTGGTTCTAAAGGGCCGCGTGTATCTACAGATATTACCATTGCG
>SLGA01000317.1 GCA_007123985.1 Balneolaceae bacterium
TGAACGGTTATTGCATATCAATTCAAGTTCGTCATCGCCAGTTAAGGCAATTCTTTGACTCGGTTTTGCAGGTTCCTCTTCTAAAATTATCCGTTCCGTTTCAAGCATAGAGTTTCCCGTGAATGCAAAAGGGAGCGTTCCGCACAGCAATTTGTACAATACCATTCCCAGCTGATAAATATCTGTAGAAGTGTTTACCTGCTTGCCTCGAATCTGCTCGGGACTGGCATATTCCGGAGTTAAAAGGCGGTACCCGGTTCTCGTCAAAATTGGATCGTCAGTTTCGTCCACAAGTTTGGCAATTCCAAAATCGAGCAGTTTTACCTGGCCATCTTTGGTTACAAGAATATTACTTGGTTTCAAATCCCTGTGAATAACCAGGTTTTGATGTGCGTATTGTAGTGCTTCACAAACCTGTGTAAAAAGCCCAAACCGGTCGCGAATGTTTAATTTGTGCTCATCACAATACTCTGTAATAGGTGTCTCCTCAACATACTCCATTACGAAGTACGGGCGGCCGTCGTCCGTTAAACCACCATCAATCAGGTGAGTAATATTGGGGTGGCTGAATTGTGCCAAAATCTGTCTTTCACGATGAAAACGGGCAAGAATATCTTCACTGTCCATTCCTCTTCGAAGAATTTTTACAGCCACTTCACGCTTATACACCTCATCTGCACGTTCGGCCAGATAGACCGATCCCATACCCCCGCGCCCGATTTTTTTTAGAATACGATATGACCCCGCAGTACCCGTTTCCGGTGGCAGATCAGAAAGCTCATCATAAGCGGATGAAATCAGGTCGGAGGCCATATCCTCAAAATATTTTTCTGATGATTCATCCACTCTGAGCAGTGTAAGAAGCTCTTTTCTGAGTTTTGGGTCTGGACAATTCTCGTTTACAAAAACCTGCTGTTCCTCTGCTGAAAGGCCGGTTGCCTGTTCATACAGTTCAGCAAGTTTTTCCCAATTACTGTTTTTCTGATCGCTCATGAGCTGCTTTGAATGGTTGTAAAAACACGAAGTTGTGAAGGTTTTTGAACTCCGATAATTTATACAAACTGCCCATGTGTGACAATTTTTACTTTATCCAACTGAGTAATTTCCTGATGCTTTAGCTATTTTATCACATACCAGTCACTTAACCGATCAACCATGCATTTAGACCATATTGGCATAGCCGTCAGCGATCTTGAATCTGCAATTTCAACGTACGAGAAACTTCTGAATCGCACATGTTACAAGAGGGAGGTGGTTGCGAAGCAGTCTGTTGAAACTGCTTTTTTTAAAACGGGCGAATCAAAAGTAGAGTTACTCGCAGCAACCGGTTCTGAATCTGTCATCCAAAAATTCATTGAAAAACGTGGAGAGGGCCTGCATCACGTAGCATTTGAAGTGAATGATATTGAAGAAGAGATCCATCGCCTTAAAAAAGAGGGATTTACCCTTTTGAGTGAAACCCCTTCAACCGGAGCTGATAATAAAAAGATTGTATTTCTCCACCCAAAAGAGAGCAATGGTGTATTGGTTGAACTGTGTCAATCCATTGATTAGTAATCATTCAGAGACAATCGTTCATACCGGTTAACACTCAGAGACCTCTTTTCTCAAGGTATTTGATAATGTATTTCCCGAAAACATCAAATTCGATGTTCACAAGATCACCAACTTTTTTGTCTTTCAGATTGGTATAATCCCACGTATAGGGAATAATGGCAACTGTGAATTCACTTCCCGGCTCATCCCTTGCAACAGTAAGGCTGATACCATCCATTGCAACACTACCTCTGCCAACGATGTAATCATCAAACTCCTCAGGAAATTTAATCCTCAACAGGAGGTCAGCTCCCTGCTTATCGATCTGCGTAATGGTACCGACGGTATCTACATGACCTTGCACGATGTGCCCCTCTATCGCTTTTTCAAGCGTAAGTGATCGCTCGAGGTTTACCGGGCTGCCAACATTCAATTTCCCGAGATTGGTTTTTCTGAGAGTTTCATCTACACACTGAACGGTAAACTGTTCATCATCAAACGAGACCACAGTAAGGCAAACACCGTTTACGGCGATGCTCTCATCCACATGGACATTATCTGTAAATGATGCCTGAATAGAGAGCTGCTTTGCCCCTTCCAGCTCCATGATAGTTTGTACGGTACCTACTTCTGATACAATTCCGGTAAACATAATTTTATAAATCTGCGGTTAATAACATGTCTGTTCCTGATTGGTTCCACTCAAATGATTTGAACGGAACAACGTCTTCCATCCGGTTTTTTCCCAACCCAAAAACCGATTTGGTTCCGCCACCTAATAATTTCGGAGCGATAAAGAGTTGCAATCTGTCCACCAATCCTTTTTTAATGAGTGCCGTTGAAAGGTTCTGGCCACCTTCCACAAGAAGTGAGGTAATTCCTGATTCTCCCAGCTGCTTCATAGCTTGTTTCAGATTCACATGGCCTTCCATTTTATCCGTAACCACTATCTCACCACGAAAGTAATTACTTTGAAACATTTTCAGCATGGGGTCCGCTTCTTTTTCACTTTTCTCGCGATTATAGGTTACAACCGTAGTCTTCTCTTCAAACTGATCAGAAAAAAGATTTAGGTGCCGGGGCAACTCAAACGGTCCGTCCACAACCACACGCTTTGGCTGTCGTCCCTCGGCGAGTCGAACCGTGAGGGAGGGATTGTCGTGCAGTGCTGTTGTTCTGCCAACCATTACGGCATCGTAACGGCTTCTCCATATATGTACAAGCTCTCTGGAATCATTGCATGAGATCCACTTGGAATCACCATTGGGTGCAGCAATGTATCCGTCGGCTGTCTGTGCAATTTTCAATGTCACAAAGGGTTTACCGAATTCAGCGTAGTGCAGCCACTTTTCGTTCACCTTTTCAGCTTCTTCCCTCAGCACACCAACATCAACGGTTATCCCGTTATTTCTGATTTTATCAAACCCCTTACCACTTACTTTTTTTGTGGGATCTTTCATTGCGGCCACAACTCTTTTAAATGGCAGGTCCGCAATCAAATCGGCACAGGGGGGCGTTTTTCCATGATGTGAACACGGTTCCAGAGTTACATAAAGGGTAGCTCCTTTCAGCTTCGATCGATCTTCCACACTATTAATTGCATTCACTTCAGCATGCTCCTTTCCATACCTTTCGTGATAACCTTCCCCAATTAAATCCCCTTCATCCGAAATAATTACACACCCAACCATAGGATTGGGGGATACAAAACCCTCTCCTTTTTCTGCAAGGCTGAGAGCTCGCTGCATCCAGATTTTATCAGATTTAAGGCTCATTATAGCGGAGATAGATCAGTTGTTTTGCTTACTCACCCTGACAAATATAGTGATCTATTATAAAGCAGACATGATGAAACAAACTGAAAATAAAAAAGGGTAAGAGAATACCCCTTACCCTTTTCAAAATATTTGTAAGATGAAATATTACCGAATAAGCTGGCGTCTGTTATCTCTAATGTTGGCACCTTCTTTCAGCCTGTCGAGGAATATCTGATTAAAGGCAACAAATTTTTGCTGTTCCAGTCTGTTTCGAATTTCCTGGCGTTGTGTTGCTGTTATATTTTCAGCATCGGCCAGGGAAATATCATCTGCAAAAACAACGAATACAGCACTTTCCCCCTGAATCGGGCCGGATTGCTGGCCGGTTTCAAGGCTAAAGATTGATCCGATCACTTTAATTTCACGGCCGGCTCCCGGGATGTTACTACCACTCATACGAATTCCCTCAGCTGACTGTATTTCTCTCTCTGCACGTTCTGCAAGAGTTTCCAGGTCACCGTTTGAAGCCAGAAGTTCACGTACCCGATCGTACATTACTTCTTTTCGTTTTTCTGTTTTCACAAAATTCTCAACCTGTCCGCGAACTTCTTCGAAAGGGCGTGTTCCCGCTTCTGTTCTTTCAAGGAGCTGAACCACCACAAACCGGTCACTCAGTTCAATTGGATCTGATATCCGGTTTCTGCGCATTGATTCGAGTTCATCCAGAACCAACTGCCCCTGCCCTATACCAGGAATAAATGGATTTCCTTTGGTTGCGGTTGCTTCCCTGATTTCCAATTCTCTCATATCAGCTTCTCTCTCAAACCCTTCTGAAGCAGCATAAAACCCAAACTCTTCAGCCTGTTCGGCAAGTCTGTCGATGGTTGAAATAGGATCTGCCACTACCTGATAAGAGAATACAGCAAACCGAATTTCATTATTGCGCTGGTCAATTTTCTTAAACATATGCGGATCGCCGTTGATCATTACCACTTCAGATACTTCACCAACTTCCAGATCAATTACCGGTCTGTACTCTTCACGAATTTCATCAACCGATATGAACGCGCCGCGGTATGTTGTGTTTGACTGATTTCGAAGCAGAAACAATGAATCATTTTCGGCCATCTGGAATGCTTCTCTGAGACTTTCTACATCATTAATTGTGTTTGTAGTATCTCCAGAGGTGGGAGTTTTGTCCCAGCTTACAAAACGGAAACGGTATGTTTCACTTCGCTCGAACTGAGCAGGATTATTTCTGTAATATGTTCTGAGATCTTCTTCAGTAACGGTGATCTCTTCATCGGTAATTTCTGAGTATGGGAATCGAAGAAAACGAATATCCGCAAACGAATTTTCTCTGATATATTCGTTTCTGATGTCCACATTACTTACCCGCAGCCCCGAAGAGATAAAATTGGTCATTTTTTGTTGACGGCGGTTATCCCGCAACTGCTGTTCAATCATGATCCAAGCCTGGCTATTTTCGGGTGCATCAATAGCCGCTTGCAGAGCAATTCTGTCTATGTTGCCATCAGCATCGGCAAACTGCTGACGAATAAATGGGTCAGGATTATCTCCGGCAATCATTTCATACAGTTCGTCATCGGTTACAGAAATTCCGAGGTCGTTCATTTTTTGCTGAATCAGGCGTGCAGCTACAAGATCTTCCCATGCCTGATTTTCGTAAAGTGAGCGCATTTCAGGGGTCATAGGCTGGTTAGTTTGTTGCGCAAACTGATCGGTGTAAAAACTAACTCTGTTATTGTACTCCTCGAGAGTTATCGGCTCACCATTTACTGATCCCAGATTGGAAGGACCCTGAGTAATTCCGCTAAAAAAGTCTACATCAGCCAGTACCCATAAAATGCCAAATGAGAAAATCAGTATCCATAGAATGGAGGCTGTACTGTTTCTCATTTTTTCCATTACACCCATAGAAAAACCTCAAAAAATCTTTTAGAAATTAAATTTAAAAAAATGGCTTTAGCCACGAAATATACGATTAATGACCGCTAAGAACAACGCCATCAAAACGGTTAACGTAAAAAGAAAGTGTTCATTTTAGAAGAGGTCTATAATGCTCATATGACGCAGATATCTCCCGGGGTTTTCGTTAATTCCTTTGATGAGATTATTCAGCTCAATCGTCAATGAATCCAGATTTTCGTACATGGAAGGGTCGTTTACCAGCTTGCCGATGGTACCTTCTCCCCTGTTAATTTTATCAAGAATTTCGTTGAAGTTTGCAGTAGCAGACTCCAGTTCGACTCGCACACCTTCAAGCTCAGTAATATTTTTTTCTATTGTGGCCATTAGAGATTCAACCTGTGGACGGGAATCGGTTACAAGAGTATCGAGCTGGCTTAGCATTCTGCTTCCCGATTCAATTGCATTATCAATCTCAGTCTGTTTGCCTTCAAGAATGTCAGCAATTTGCCCGGTTGTAACATAAACGTTGTTAAGCGTTTCATTTAGAGTAGTGCGGGCTTCGTCGTTCAGAGTTTCGTTCAACTGCCTTAAAAAGGTATTGAGTTCATAGATGGCATTGGAAACATCATCGCCTAACTCCTCTCCTCTCTGGCCAAGTACCTCCATCATGGTTTCGGCATAGACCCCCTCTATTTCTTCCCCAAACTGTACATATTCTGCAGCGCTGCCCAGATCAATCACAATAGATTTTCCCTCAACAATACCTAAAGACGTTAGCCTTGCTACTGAACCCCGCGGAATGGGCACATCAGTATCTATCCGCATACTTATGTTGACTCTTGTTTCCGGAGTAAGGGATATGCGGTTCACCGAACCAACGCGAACGCCCTGTATGTACACAAGGCTCCCGTTGCTGATGCCATCGGCACGATCAAACGTAGCCGATATTTCCATGGACTGTCTGAAAATGGGGATATCTCTCATAAAGCGAAATCCAACAATGGCCACTATTACGGCCAGAAGAACAGTTATTCCAACTTTAACTTCGTTACTTAATTTCATGTGTATTGATTTCTTTTTATTTGATATTCACTTGCGGTTATGAAGTCAACCAGCTGTGGATGGTCGCTGTTTTTCATCTCATCGAGGGTACCAAACCAACTCAGTTTCTTTTCATCTAAAAATGCAACTTTATCAGCAACCTGCAGAACACTGTGCATATCGTGTGTTATTACAATGGAGGTAATGTTCAACCGCTCTGCCATGGCAATGATCAGCTCATTAATTTCATCAGCGGTTTTTGGATCAAGGCCCGATGTGGGTTCATCATACATGATGTATTTCGGCTCAAGTATAATCGCCCTTGCAAGGCCAACCCGTTTTCTCATTCCTCCTGAAAGTTCAGAAGTTTCTTTGTCTGCTGCACCCTCAAGGTTTACGTAGTGCAAAGACTGCATCACCTTTTCAGTAATCTCTTCCTCGTTAAGATTTGTGAAATAACGGAGCGGAAATGCTACATTCTCAAACGTATTTATTGAATCGAACAGTGCTGAGCCCTGGAAAAGTATACCAAATTTTTGCCGTAATTTTCTCTGGCTTACATAATCCAGTTCATGGATATTTTGGCCATCAATTATTACTTCGCCACTATCGGGATACAGCAACGCGTTAATATGTTTCAGCAGAACAGATTTGCCGCAGCCCGATCGCCCGATTACGGCAACCGTATCACCGTCATCAATCCGAAATGTAACATCTTCCCAAACAAGCAGATCGCTAAAACTCTTCGTAAGATTTTTGATTTCAATCATAAAAGTAATGCGGCTAAGATAAAGTCGGCCAGAAGAATATAAATACAGCCCATAACTGTTGCTTCGGTTGTGGCGCGTCCCACCCCTTCGGCACCGCCTTTTGCGTAATAGCCTTTGTAGCAGGCAACAGAGGTTATAATAAATCCGAATACGAACATCTTCACAAACCCAAA
>SLGA01000190.1 GCA_007123985.1 Balneolaceae bacterium
AAGTTTACAGACCTAAATTTATCCGAGTCGATTTTAGCAGGGCTCAGAGATGTAAAATTTATTGAACCTACCCCCGTACAAAAGCAAGCTATTCCCATTGTTCTTGAAGGCAAAGACCTGATAGGTGTTGCACAAACCGGTACCGGAAAAACCGGTGCATTTGTTATTCCCATTATGGAGCGGGTTCTCCAAACCAAAAGAGAAGGCGTAAAAGCGCTAATACTAAGCCCTACAAGAGAGCTTGCAACTCAGATTGACCAGGAAATTTTTGCGATCGGGTATCATGCCGGAATAACTTCAGCCACAGTAATCGGCGGTAGTGATTTTTCTGTGCAGGCAAAAGCCCTTAAGGCAGGTGTAGACATTATCGTTGCAACCCCCGGCAGGCTTATTGATCAGCATAAAGTAGTGAGTATCGATTTTTCGAAGCTTGAATTTTTCGTTCTTGATGAAGCCGACCGAATGCTCGATATGGGTTTTCTGCCTGACATGAAAAAAATTATCTCCTGGATGCCTCAAAAACGGCAAACTCTTCTGTTTTCCGCAACCATGCCACCGGAGATTCAAAAGCTGGCCGGATCTATCATGACGAAACCGGATTCAGTGGAAATTGAGCGTTCAAAACCATCTGGCCAGGTAGAGCAGAGATCATACGCACTGAGAAGTAATCAGAAAATTCCCCTTGTAAAAGGTATTTTTGATCAGCTTGATTGGGAATCGTGTATCATCTTCACTTCTACGAAGAAGGGGACCGATGAACTGCAACGATTGTTGAAAAAAGAGGGGATCAAAGCCGCAAGCATCCATGGAGACCGTTCGCAGGATGAGCGTAATAAAGCTCTGAATGCATTTAAGAATGGTCAGGTTCCCGTTATTGTGGCAACGGATGTACTTGCCAGGGGAATCGACATCAAAGGCGTTTCTATCATTATAAATTATGATGTACCCAACAACTCCGATGATTATGTACACCGGATTGGGCGTACCGGCCGCTACGATAAGAGTGGCATTGCCATTACGTTTGTTACCAAGCGAGATTCGCGTACGTTTAAAGAAATCAGCGATATTAAAGGAAATACCATCAATTCTATTGATGTTCCGGACAGGTTTAAAAACCCTGATGAATTCTCCTGGAAAGACGGATTTTCTGTCGGTAAAAAAGCTTCTCAAGCAAAAGAGACGAAGGATACAACCAGGCAGGAGAAAACTCCGGACAGAGAAAAAAAATCAAAACCAGCTGAGTCTAAAAACAAAAGAAAGCAGCAGGGGAATGATAATCGGGGTGACAGCTCAGCCAAGAAAGAATCTCCTAAGCCATCTTCGAAAGCAGATGAAGGGAACGACACCCGACAGAAGAAAAGTTCAAAACGGGATACACGCACTCCTAAAAATAACCAGCGTAACGAGCCGGCGGCAACAGATACCAAACCCGTTAAGGAGAGTGCCACTGTGAAAAAAACGGAAGAAAAGAAGGCCCCTGCAATCGTGCTGCCCGTTATTGAGAGTGCCGTTGAAAGAAACAAAAGAGCCCGAAAGCCCGCAAAAGGTATTTGGGGAATAATTAAAAGTTTCATTCCAAAACTGTAACGGCTTTATTTTGGTATGCAATACATCAGTTCTGTTTTTACCTGGGCTGCAATTATACTGCTTGTTTTAATCTGGCTGCCCATTCTCGTAATTGTCCGGCTATTTGATTGGGATCCGGTTCGCTACAGAACCGGAAAGATTTTCAGAAAACTTGGATATTTCATTACAAAAATTAATCCCAACTGGAATATCGAAATAGAAGGTGCCGCTTTAATTGATGACAGAAAACCGTATGTGGTTGTCAGTAATCATCTCTCAAATGCCGATATACCTTTGATATCGAACCTTCCCTGGGAAATGAAATGGATAGCTAAAGTTGAGCTTTTCAATATTCCGGTTTTAGGATGGATGATGAAGATGGCAGGTGATATTCCGGTTGACAGGTCATCATCGAATAAGAGATTAGGTGTATTTAAGCAATGCTCGCACTACCTGGACAAGAATGTATCCGTTATATTTTTTCCTGAAGGAACCCGTTCCAGAAGCGGAAAACTAAACCGTTTTGCACTGGGTGCTTTTGATCTTGCAATCAGAGAACAAGTTGAGTTACTGCCTATTGTATTGGATGGAACTCAGGAATGTTTGCCTAAAAAATCGTGGTTATTTGAGCCGGATGTTTATGTAAAAATGAAGGTGCTTGATCCTGTTCCTACCAAAGACCTGCTTCCTGAAGACAGCCTCAAATTAATGGAATCCGTTCGTTCAGAAATAAGAGATCAGTTGTGCCGATGGCGTGGTGAATCACCATCAGATGTGGATTCTACGCTTGGTTAACGGGATGATAATCATCCTCATTCTCTTTGATTTCAGGTTTTTTGGCTTTTGGAAAAACCAGTTTCCAGGCCAGGAAAACAGAAACTACAGACAATATGAGAGCTGCAATAGGATACACAATTGTCTCTGTTTCAAAAAGAAGATGAATTTGCCCGTAGCGTAATAGAATAAGGCATAACAGATAGGTTGTGAGGCTCGAATATTTGTGGGATTTACCATACGTAAACGAAAAAAGCCCGCCTGTAAAGGAACTCACCATTGCGATAAATGTGAGAAAAACAGGCCAGAAAAATCCCTCATATTCACTGTAAGAGAACATCAATATGGAACTGTCGACCGACAGAGCGATGAATACACGTGAAAGCGAATCGATACTGAGCACAATACTTACACCGATTAAACCACCAAGGATCCCTTTTTTCATAAACTGTTTCTTACAGGATTAAATAATCATAAGGCTGTAACTTTCATTTTTACAGACTGTTTTATTTATCATAATAGCATAAATTCGAGGAAATTTAAATCGATTCTTCGTCTCAATTTCCCGGCAGCTTTTGTATCTTCTCATCCCTGAAAAAATTATACAAATCATCACATAACAGACATACTACAATGCCAGAAAACGACATGCCTGAACAGAGTCATTTAGACCCAACCGGAGAGATCAAACTGAGCGGAAAGGAGCTCATGGAATCACCCGAAATGCAAAAAATTGCCGAGGATGTTATCAAAACTCATAAAATTGAGCTTGGCCCTGCACAGGTGGGTTACCTGCTTGTTTATCCGAATATCTCGAAACAGCGAGCAGCCAAATGTATGAAAGCCACCCGGGAAGTAAAGCACTATTCAGGGAATGATTACCTGATCGAAGTATCCGGGGATTTATGGGATATGCTTGATACCGACACAAAAAAAATGCTTTTATATCATGAGCTGCTCCATGTTGATCCGGTTTTCAAAGCGAAAAATCAGGAGTGGCAGATGCGAATTCGTCGACCCGATTTTGCTGATTACTACGAAATTAACGATACATTCGGCAATACATGGTATAAAACCATTCAGGCTACCGTTTCATCACTTCACGATTTGGATCCCAAACAGGAGAGCAAGGTTACGGTTTGATGATTTCAGGCCATTGATTTACAAACCTATTGTTGTTTATAACCCAAAAAGAATTGATGCGTTCGTAGCTCCTTCGGATGCTCAATTTTTTCGAACAACCTTCGAGCGTACGTGTACCTCGAAGTGTTGTAGGTTTGAAGAAATAGGTTGGATTCTGAAGGTTTTGGTCTTTACCCCGCCCCGATTGGAAGACTTCCGGACGCTTTGATGCACTTTGGAGTTTAAAACACTTCCTGAATTTACTTTGTCGGCAAAGCCGGGCGTTTATTTGTGAACGTGTGGTTATTGAGGGTAATCTGCTTCAGCTTTCCGAAGAATGAATCAGCTTCATCAAAGAGTACGACGGCCTGAGCATAGCGAAGTAAGGTTTTGTCGGTACTGTCTTTATCGTTCATATCAATTACAATGAACGTTTCACTGTTTCTGATTTTATTCAAGAAATATTTTCCCTGTGGGGTTGCATAACGAACCGTTGAATAAGAAAATGCAGTGTACTCACCGGCGAGAATATCACCATGTCTGAACAGCAGATTTTTTTCTGTTTCGCCAATGTAATCGAACAGCTGGTCGATATTTTTGTACGCCTCTTGTTCATCCTGTGTAATAATTTCCCGAAGGCTCATCTCTTTCAGTTTCCCTCTGTTTTTCTCTACCCGCGAAAGGAATGATTTCTTTGCCGACCGGTTTGGTCCGGCTGCAAGAAGAAGATAATGAGATGATTCAAGGTTAATATCCCCCAGCTCGTTCAGAAAGTTACTGATCTCTTTGTCGTTGTGCGATAACGTTCTGAGGGTTGACTCTGTCTGCATGAAAATCTTGAAATATTAAGGTTACGAACTGATCAATGATAAGGTATTTTCGGCTCAAAATTACAGAATTTTAAACCGTGTGAAGGCAGCTTTCTCAAGTTCTTCCCGATTGTCCGGATGTGAAATGTCAATAAGTGCACTGGCCCGCTCGCGCAGTGATTTTCCATAAAGACTTGCGATACCGTACTCTGTAACCACATAGTGCACATGGGCTCTGGTTGTTACTACACCGGCACCTTGCTTCAGGAACGGGACAATTCTCGATTCCCCGCGCCGTGTAGCAGATGGCAATGCGATGATAGGCTTTCCGCCTTCCGAGAGTGATGCCCCCCGGATAAAATCCATCTGGCCCCCAACGCCTGAATATTGTCTTATCCCAATGGAGTCTGCACAGACCTGACCGGTAAGATCAACTTCAATGGCACTGTTGATTGCCGTTACTTTTGGGTTCCTGCGAATCACGGCAGTGTCGTTTACATATGCACAATCGAGCATGGCGAGGTTGGGATTGTCATCCACAAAATCGTACAGCTTCCGGGTTCCTACTAAAAATGATGATACAGTTCGGTTTGGGTGGATGCGTTTATTTGAATTGTTTACAATTCCAGACTCTATCAGTGGGATAAGCCCGTCGGAGAACATTTCTGTATGTACCCCAAGATTTTTGTGATTTTGCAGAGAAGCGAGAACAGCATCCGGTATGGAGCCGATACCCATCTGCATTGTGGCACCATCTTCAATAAGTTCCGCGCAGTGCCGGCCAATTTTTAGTTCCAATTCAGTTAGTGTTGCAGGTGCATGCTCGGGAAGGGAATCATCCACCTCAACAGCAAAATCAATGATACTTTTGTGAATGATGCCATCACCGTGAGTGCGAGGCATATTTGGATTGAGTTGAGCGATTACCAGTTTCGCATTATTTACAGCTGCCCTGGAACCGTCAACAGATACTCCAAGTGAACAGAAACCGTGCTTATCCGGAGGGCTTACCTGGATCAGCGCAACATCCAGCGGGATAATGCCCCTGTTAAACAGGTGGGGAATTTCGCTCAAAAAAACGGGTATGTAATCGGCCTCGCCAGTTTCCAGGGCTTTGCGAACATTCGCTCCCACAAAAAATGCCTTCGTACGGAAAGAGCCACTCATTTCAGGCGCTACATAAGGAGCAGCACCCTCGGTGTGCATGTGGTAGATGGAAACATTACGAAGCCGTGAATGCTGTGCAGCGAGCTCGGCTACCAGTTGCTGCGGTGCGGCTGCTGCTGTGTGAATAAATACATTGTTTCCTGATTGTACGTGTTCAATGGCTTCTGATGGTGTGGTTAGCTTCATGTATGGTATCTCTTATGTTCTGTTAGATGATGGTATATAAAACCCATAACTGAAAATTGCTGCAAATATAATTGCAGCAATTTGATACAGTACTTCAAAAAATCTTTAACAAAATCTGATTATTCGGGATAGAAGAGTTCAAGTGTAACTCCGGGAGCAGAAATTGTAATTTCAAGGTTTACGGTTCCGGAAAACTCATCTGAGGCAGTGACACTAAAATTAAATTCAGTTCGGTTTCTGCCGGTTGAAAGTGTACTTGGTACTGTAAAGCTATCTGTAGAAATTTCTACATCATCCTCTGTTTCTATAGAGATGTTTGTACCGGCAGCCAGCGGATTTCCATTTGAATCTGTAACTCTAAGGGTGTAGGAACGTCTTTGCTCCGGTGAAAAATTAAAGTTCATTGGAGACAAATCAACATACGATGCATTGGGTGGTCCTGAAAAGAGAACAATGGTTTCGTTTGACAGTTCAGTTTCATTTTCATCAAACGTATGTGCCCGAACAGTAGCAAAACCTCCGGGTGGCTGTGGATTCCCGGTTATAAGATTTACCTGTACTTCTCCATCTTCATTCGTAAGACCGGAACCTTGAATGACTCCTCCATTTGAATTGAAATAGACCGGTGTTTCCGGTTTAACAGGATTACTGAATTTATCACCAAGAAGTACATCAATTGGTACTCTTACACCCACAATGTAACCGGGTACATTCAGAGGTGAGGATTCGTTAACTGCAATACTAAAGTGATCGGCATTGGGAAAACCACCGTGTATTGTTAAAGCAATAGGAGCTGAACGAATTATAAGTCCATGTTCCGGCCTTTCAATTTTAGCTTCAATTTTCATGTTTCCGGCTGCATTTCCAGCAAAGATTACTGATGTAGCAACACCGTTTTCATTCGTGCGTACTACGGCAGGGGAGATGCTCTCACCACCACCAGGCCCTTCGGTAATACGAAACTCTACATCAGTTGCATTATTTGGCCCGAGAGGTGTTTCTGTTGAATCGAGCACCACGAAAGAAAAAGCACTTGAGGTTCCGCCGCCGGTTTCAGAAATATTCAGTGTTGTAGCCCCAATACTGACCAACTGGATTGCTGCTGCTCCGCCGCCATTACCATTACCGTTCCCATTGCCGTCTTCATCATCAACCGTGAGATCTCGCAGTTTCAGATCAGGTACAACCAGTTCGCGTTCAGGTGCACCCAGAATTGTAATCTGATCAGTGGTGTATCCCTCTTTCATTGCCATAAAGGTAATATCGATCACGCTGTCGATGGCTACTTCGTCAAAGAAAAAATCTCCGGTTTCATTGCTGAATGTTTCTGCGGCAAGATCGGCTGGGGATGTTATCCGGACGATTGCATTCGAAACCGGTTGCGATGTATCAATATCAATAACTTTACCACGAACCTCTATTGGGTCGTAAATTTTCTCACAGGAGAGGAGTACCAGAAATGCGAATAGTATCAGAAAAAAGTAGTAGCCATTTTGTTTCATAATCCCACCAGCCGTATTAATTATATCTGTTCAATATTAAAAAGTATTAATAAT
>SLGA01000123.1 GCA_007123985.1 Balneolaceae bacterium
AGATGGATGTAACACCGGAAATCATGATTCCACTGATTGGAACACCTCAGGAATTTCGTGCACAAAAAATGGTGATCGATAAGACAGCAGCCGTTGTGTTTGATGAAACCGGTAAAAAAGTTCGTTATCGCGTCGGCACGATGATTGAGATACCAAGAGCTGCACTCGTGGCTTCCCAAATTGCAAAAGATGCTGAGTTCTTCTCATTTGGAACCAATGACCTGACCCAGATGACATTTGGCTACAGCCGCGATGATGCCGGTAAGTTTTTGGGTGAATATCTGAAAGAGGGTATTCTCCAGGAAGATCCATTCCAGGTGCTCGATATTGAAGGAGTAGGGCAGCTCGTAGAGATGGCAGCAAAAAATGGCCGTATGGAAAAACCAACCCTTAAAGTTGGTATATGCGGGGAACACGGAGGCGAACCCCGTAGTGTAACTTTCTGCTACAAAATGGGGCTTGATTACGTATCCTGCTCACCATTCAGAGTGCCGGTAGCAAGGCTTTCTGCAGCGCAGGCAGCATTAAACGCATAATTTTTTGGCTTGATGACCTGAGAGAAGCCGGTTCAGATTTCGATCTGTAATCGGCTTTTCTTTTTATTGGTTGCTTATCCGATAGCGAATAATCTCATCAAGGCCAATATCCTGGCCCCGCTCCTGTTGCAACTGTTCAATAAGTGAAGTTGAAAGGCCGATCTGTCGCATTCTTATCAGCTGTTCGGGTGTTACATCGGTATAGCCAAGATCGTGCACATTGCTTGTATAGTGCGCCGTTACCCCGGCTCGCCTCATGAGGATGAAATCAGCAATTGTTAGATCTGTGTAGCCAAGCTCTTGCATCATCGCTATAAATGTAGGTGTTACCCCTGCGCTCGAAAGGTTCACAGCCTCACCCAATGTAAGATCCGTAAACCCCAAGGCTCTGATATTGGAGATGTAAGTAGCTGTTACACCTTCAGTACGAAGATTTCTTAATTCGTCGTGAGACAAATTTGTGTAGCCCATTTCGGCCATTAAGGAGCCCATTCTATTCAACAAATCTTCACTCGGACCGCTGTTAAAAACAGACGTAAAAACGGTTGCTGGCGAAACCACAGAAATGTTGCTTACAGCTCTCAACAGAAAAAAACCAAACAAAACAATGATGGCAACTCGCAAAAATCTGTGGGGGGAACTACTCTTATTCGGCTCGTTTTTATCGGACTGATTCTGATCTACCCGTTTGCTGATATACGAACTAAGCAGATCATCTTCATTTTTTGCACTTCCTTTCTTGGTGGTTCGATATTTTGATGTCATTTTTGGAATGCAATTGAGGAGGTTTCAGGCTAATAGTATGAATACTCGTGCTAATCTCAAATCATTTTTAACTATCTAATTCTGATTTGATACGTACGTTTCCGTATCATAACTGTTTCAACACCATCTGTTATTACTCCAGATCTGACATATTCACAAATAACTCATCAAAAAATGGCTGCTTTCCACAGAATTTCAACTCTTCTTTTAATCCTGTTTATTTTTGTTTCCTGCGATCAGAACAGTACGCAGGATCAATCAATTGATATTGTTGACAGAGCGCAGTTGCTCTCCGACATCGAGTTTTTAGCATCTGATGACCTTGAGGGGCGACTCACCGGATCCGAAGGAAATCGCATTGCGCGTGAATACATATCCGACCGATTCCAATCACTCAATCTGCTAATGTTTGGTGATACCTATGAGCAGCAATTCAGTTTTTCCAATACCCGGTCCGGTGTTGAATTTGATCTCGCCGTTAACCTGATTGGCTACATCGAAGGGAGTTCTAATCCCGATCGTTTTGTGGTTGTAACTGCCCATTACGATCACCTTGGAGTCCGTAATGGTGAAATCTATAATGGCGCTGATGATAATGCATCCGGAACAGGAGGCTTAATGGCAGCTGCACGTTATTTTTCACACAATCAGCCGGAGAATAGTATCATTTTTGTCGCATTCGATGCAGAAGAGCAGGGGCTTCAGGGAGCGCGCTATTTTGTAGAGAATCCACCGGTTCCGCTGGATCAGTTTGTGATGAACGTAAATATGGACATGATCAGCACAAATTTTGAAGATGAACTATACGCAGTCGGAACCTATCACTACCCATTCCTTAAGCCTCTGGTTGAGGAGGCAACAGCCAATGCACCTATCGATGTATTGTTTGGATTTGATAATGCGGATGCACCTCAAGACTGGACCATGTCATCCGATCACGGCCCATTTCACCAGCAAGGTATTCCTTTTATCTATTTCGGTGTGGAAGATCATCCGCACTACCATCAGCCGTCTGATGTATTTGAAAATATCAATCCGGATTTCTATGTGAATACGGTTGAAACCATCATCGGTTTTCTACGCCATCTTGACGAAAATCTTGATAATGTAGCAGCTTCATCGGACAGATAAATCAAAAACAGAGTTCGTTTTGATGGATCAATACGATACCATTTATAAAATAAGAGAACGATTCAGTGAAATTTCACTAAGTAAGGCAACTATCGTTACTCTATTTGTAATGCTGCCGATTGCCCTGATCCTTTTTATTGCAGGTGCAGCCCTCGATGGCGGAGGATTACGAATGGAACTCCTGATAAGCATTACTCTCTATATAGTTCCTCTCGGGTTGATTGTTTTTGCGTTCCAAAAAAAGAACTTGAGTCTTATTCCAATTCTCAGAGATAACGGGAAGCACAGAAGTGATCTACTGCTGGCTCTGCCTCTCATTGTTTTCTCTATATCAGTAGTATGGGTAACCATTTTACTGCTTAACTATATAAATGCCGGGATAGCCCAGTCTTATCTCGATTATTTAAACAGTGTTGATTTTTTAGCAACATCAGAGGATACTCCATACATCGACTATCTTTTCATATTCATTGCTATTGCTATACTGCCTCCTCTTGTAGAAGAGATTGTTTTTCGCGGTGCGATGATTGAAAGGTTGGGAAGAAAATACAGCTATAAAACAGCACTCATATTTTCAGCCGTGCTATTTGGCATACTACATGCAGATGTTATCGGTGCAATTGCAGTAGGGCTCATTTTGAGCCTGATTTACCTGAAAAACGATTCACTCTTTATCCCGATAATCATACATGCCATAAACAACGGGTTGGTTGTTTTGTATATCTTCTTAAACGATAATTTTTTGCATTATGATACCTGGGAAACAACCGCATCTTATATTGAGTATGGCTGGATTGGATTGATCTTTTTTGGTATCAGTGGCACATGGCTACTGATTTATCTAAGAAAAAACTGGAATCTGGTTTTTGAAAAAGGATCAATAACTGACCCAATCACCGGTACCTGAATTTTTTCGTAACTGCTCTATAATTTCAAATTCAGGAGAGCTCTTTACTCATGAAGTACATGGTTGGTTCACCATAAGAAAACCCGACTCTTTCGTAAAGTCCGCGGGCGCGATTATCTTCCCGTACTTCAAGTGTAATTTTACAGCACCCGGTTTCCACAGCTTTTTTCTCCACAGCTCCCAAAAGCGCCTGCCCAATACCAAGGCTTCTGAATTCCGGCATAACAGCAAGGTCATGCACATTAATAACTTTTGCAGCTTTAAACGTAGAGAACGTGTAAAAACAGTTTGCAACACCGGCTGCCTTGCCGTTCGAAAAAGCGAGGAAACAGATCGTGCCGGGGAAGTTTTTTAGTTCACTAATTAGATTTTTTCTGGATAATTCGGGTAGTGGCTTACCAAGCCCCATAGAATCACGGGCATAGGCATCTGTAATGTACAAAATAGCATCCGTATGATCTTTATTTGTGAAGTCGGCTTCAGTTATGGATAGTTCTTTCATAAAAAGGATGTATTCAATAAGTGTAGAGTTGATTTTATCAAATTAATATTGTCTTTTAACAGATCAAATGAAACCTGAATTAAAACTTCATCATTATGAAAAAATCGATTTTTCTCTTCTTACTGTGTATTCCATTCATTTTTACCGGGTGTTATCATGCTCAGATTTCCACAGGGATGCAAACCTCGGCTGATGTGTATGAGAACAAATGGGCAGCGTCTTTTATTGGCGGCCTTGTGCCACCGAATATTGTGCACGCTGAACAGCACTGTTCAAATGGTGTGGCAAGAGTAGAGACACGCCTTAGTTTTCTGAATATGGTAGCCCAATTCTTAACCTTAAGTATCTACTCACCCATGGAGATTACGGTTGTGTGTGCCGCCGGCCCAAGTGCAAACCTGCAAACTATCGAAGTGGAACGAAACTCTTCTGAAGAGATCGTCATGAAATCATTTGAGGAAGCTATTAAAAAGTCTGCCGCATCAAATGAAGCCGTGTATATTTCGTTCAAATAAAAAAAAAGGACATGTATTTCTACATGGCCTTATTCTATGTAATAAATGTGACTTTACTTTAAGATCGTTTATTACTGTACAATTAGCTTACCAACCATTCCGCCTGCAAAGTGCCCTGGGAATGTACATACATAATCATACTCACCCGTTACATCAGGTACAGTAAATGTAATTGTATCTGTTTCGCCGTTTCCAAGCATAGCAGTTGTTACGATTACCTGATCTTCAAAATCCGGAGCAATGTAATCATTGTCTCGCGCGGTGATTGAAGCTCTTGCAAATGCGTCAACGTCTGTGCCAAGATCTACAACTGCAAGGTTGTGAGACATAGCGGTAGCCGGTAAGTTACTGATAGTTGTCAACCGGATTCTGAGTTCTTCGCCCGGCTCGGCTTCGATGCCCTCTAATAAGATGTATTGCCCTGCTTGTCCGCCGGTGATGAGTCCTTCAGCGGCTTCACGAACAACAAACTTCATGTCGTCTGTACCGATGATCTCGATGGTTCTTACACCGTCGTCAACTACCTCTTCTGCAGCCTGCTCTGCGGATTCTTCTCCGCCACAAGCAACTAGAGCAAACATCAGTGTAAAAAGTATAGAAATAATAAATAAGTGTTTCATTTTATTTGATATGTGTTTTGAGTTTACTGCTCAGTTTAAAAACATTCCTGATTTACTAAACATTCAGATAAGTTACGGTTTCTACTGCTCACTTAACAGAATTCTTATATCATCAACTATATCTTCTGCCTGAAATTCACTACCCGGATACGTACGCCTTATCTGTCCTTTTTTATCGATTAATGTAACTCTGTCGGTGTGATCGATAAAGTAAATGGGGCGCTCATCAACAAATCTTGTTGGTGTTTTTACGGTGGCTATTTCAAGTTTGCTTAGCAAGCTTTCCACCTGGTTACGATTTCCGGTCAGAAATCTCCAGTTTTGCTGATCTACCCGGTAACTGTCTGCGTAATTGTAGAGTATTTCCGGTGTATCTCTGTCAGGATCAAAAGATACACTTACCAGCATAAAATTTTCTTCATCCGGCAGAGCCCGCTGCACATCGCGCATGTTATAGGTTATAATGGGGCAAATATCCGGGCAGTGGGTGTAGACATATCCAACCAATATTACCTTGCCCTGATACGCTGCCGGAAAGTTTACCCGCTCGCTGAATTGATCAACAAGCTGATACTCCTCACCTTCGAGTGTATCTTTCACAGAAAGACGATTGCAGCCTGACAACACTACTGCTGTTGCCAAAGCTGCAATCACTAAACTGAACGGTAACGTATAGAATTTTCGCGAACGGATTAACTGCATTTCACATCTGCCTGATTATTTACCTCAATGGTACGGGGCTGTCCGGACTGAACGGCAGCGAGCCGCCATAGGTAGCCTGTAACACGTCATATATAACAGGTGTATATGAAAGCACTATTAAGATGATGGCAATAATTATATAGGGCTTAAAGTTTCTCAGCCAGGTTGAAGGCTCATCATGCAACGGTTCGGAAATCGGGAAGGTAACCACGGCATCTTCTTCGGGACCATTACTCTTTGAGAAAACAGTAGTGAAGAATGATATGATGTAGATAACAATACCCACGAACATAATGGAACCACCAATAACAGTAAGATCAATATATGGCATCCAGTCTGCCTGGTAAAGAACACTGTCTGGGTTTGCATAAGATGCACCGGTATTGGTTCTTCGTGGCATGCCCATCAAACCACCAATCTTCAGCCCATACGACATAATCAGCAACCCTATCGTGTAGATATAAGGTGCTATCATTGCCCAGGTTTTTAAACGGATTGTCTTGTTCAAAAACTGACCCACCAAGTACAAACTGCCTCCAAGGAATGCGAGCATCACTGGCCCTGCAACCGTTAGGTGAAAGTGCCCCGGTACCCATGCTGTATTGTGAATTACCGTATTCATCTGGTAAGAAGCATTTATGATACCTCCAATGCCTCCAAATATAAAGATGATCAAACCAGTGATCAGGTACGCAAAAAACCAGTTCTCTTTTTTGAAATAAGGGAGTTTCCACATCCAGCCAAACAGACCTTTAGCTCCCTTGAGTTTACCCGCATGCTCAAGAGAAGCAGCAAGTGTAAATGCCGTAATTAAACTTGGCAGAGCTACTGCGAATGTGAAAATCCCGTGCAGCAATTTCCACTGCGAGCTGATGGCAGGATCCATGTACTGATGATGTGTACCAACCGGAACGGAGAATACAATAAACATCATGAATACAAGCCGTCCGGCCATATCAGAGTAGAGCTTTCCGCCGGCAAGTTTTGGCATAAATACATAATACATTACGTAGGCAGGCAACAGCCAGAAGTAAACAAGCGGATGACCAAAGAACCAGAACAGGGTTCGGGCAAGCATTACGTTAATTTCATCAACCCATCCTAAAGACCACGGAAGCAGCATGAAAAGAATCTCAACGGCAACAGCCAGGGTAGCGATAAACCACACAATAAATGTGGTAAACATCCCTACTACAGCAAGCGGGGTTTTCTTACCCTCATTCTCTTTTCGCCACTGCAGATACATGGGTACCCAATTAGCCGATGCAACCCACGAACCCACCACCAGCAGTGTTAGTCCGATATAAAAGAGTGGATGTGCTTTAAGGGGCGGATAGAACGTATATAAAACCGTGGCTTCGCCCATTAATATAACTATGGCAGCCATCACTGAGCCAACCAGCATCAGAATACCGCTTGTCCACGCAACCTTTACATTGAGGTTCTTTTTAAGTGAGTAGGGAATTAATGCATTACCAAAAGCTACCGCAAAAAACGTGGTAAATACAATTGCATTTAGAACACCGTGGAATGTAAGACCCTTGTAATAATCGCCCCCTACAAACGGATCACTCTGGATAATTCCGGCGCGGAACAGTGTTTGCATAAGCCCGCCATACACACCGATGAAAAGCAACACCATCGGTATAATGATAAGAACCGCAACAAGCCTTTTCTCTGATTTTGAAAACCTGAATGTATAATCGCCCATTATAAGCTTCCTCCATCCATTTCAGGTTCATCAATATCTTCTTCGATGATAAAACGTCCGGCCATGGTATGGTGTGCAGCACCACAAAACTCATGGCATGCGTACATATATTCTCCGGGCTCATTAAAGGTAACGCGCATATAGTTTATCGCACCGGGTATAGCCATCAAGTTTACATTGTGTTTTTCAACTTTAAAGCCATGAATAATATCCTGTGAGGTTACGTATAGATCTACAGTTGAGCCTACCGGCAGCCTCACTGTACTCGGCTGAAATGCCCACATTCGTGCAACCATCTGCAGTTCATATGTATCGGGACCGGTTTGAAAAAGTGTATCTGTTACAAACGGATCCATATCTGTTATACATGTTGGCACATCAATATCTTTAGCCACGGCTGCATACATAATTGCCCCGAAAAAAAGTACCAGTAGTAATCCACTCAATCCTAAAGCAAGTTTTTCTGAATTATCCATCTCATTACCCCCTGCTTAAAAGTTCAAAGTATAGTGCAAACCAAATTACTGCAAAAAACACCATCAACACTACAAAAAATGCAATGGCACCTTTTGGCCGAAATTCCTCAACCTCCCCATTGGATTCATTATTTCCCATCCTTAAAACCTGTTTTTTTATGTTTTTGTTAACCTCGCGAAATTAACTCAATATTTACAAGAAAGTAAAAAGACAAGCTTATCCAAAATAAAAAAAGTGCAACACCCTGAGGATGTGCACTTTAATCTCTCTTTAACTTAGCTAAGTTATTGATATCGAAGGGTTACAGATCCGCCCGATGTTCTAGCTGACACCATTGGACCGCCATCCCCTATTCTGCCCTTTATGACATTTCTTTCTGCCTCACCTGAAAAATTATTTAACTGTGCGTTTACCCTGTTTCCCCTCAGGTACATATCCAGATGTTCTGTTGCCGGAATTTCAATTGTTATGCTTCCGCCGCTAGTCTGCAAATCAATATCATCGTAGAAGGTGCTAAAGTTACCCCTGATGCTGCCACCACTGGTTCTTGCACTCAATTTTGCTGATATATCATCCAAACGGATTCCCCCGCCTGAAGTACGCAAATCTGCAATTCCTTCAATTGAACTTGCCCGAATACTGCCACCACTTGTTTGTGCCTGTATATTTCCGGAAATCTCTGTTAATGATAATGAGCCCCCGGATGTTTGCAGGGACACATCACCTTCAAGATTTCTTGCAGTAATACTTCCTCCGCTTGTTCTTAAATTTACTGAGTTATAAATATGCTCTGCGGATACGCTTCCTCCGCTGGTTTGGCCCTCAATTTTTGATGTGTATGGCGCATACACTTTGAATGAGATTGAAATTCGGTTTGTGGCCCTTAAAAACCCCGATCTGTTCGTTCTGGCTTCTGCAGTAACAAAATCATCACTTTCATTGATATTTATTTCAAAATCAGACAGATCGGTATCACTCTGAGAAAGATATTGATTGCCCCTTCTTACAAACATCTGAACTTCAACATAATCTTCATCATGCCCAATTATATTGATAAAACCCCCTGATGTTTTAATGGAAACCTCGGGACTTGCCGATGTTGTGAACCGGTCTATACTGTATGCATCATTTTGAGACTGGGCTTCAGCGATGCTTAAAATGGATAGTAAAAGTGCAATAAAAGCCGTAAATGCCTGCGTAATTTTTTGAATCATTGTTCCCACCATAATTTTTTTAAAAAGCAATTAAACTGAAGAGAATGTGACCGCTGATTCATTCTCATTTTTCTGCTACGCAATTATACTATGTGAGTTGCAAACCGAAAAAATTTTTTGAATTCTTGTTTTCCTGCATGTGTTTGTATCTGCAGAGTTCACTATTATTGAGCCCTACCAAATACCGAATAATTGCCGATTATGAAACTACCATTTGCACTGGCCAAACGCTTTGTTGCTGCGGAGACTTTTGAAGAGACCGTGCCAAAAATTAAAGCCATCAATGCCAAAAATATCCGAGTAACGCTCGATCTTCTCGGGGAGAATGTAAAAGAGAGAACCACCGCCGATGAAACCGTAGATATCTATATCAAACTTCTTGAAAATATTCACTCCGCAAAACTGACAAGTACCATATCAGTAAAACTTACCATGATGGGGCTGGATATAGATGAGGAGTACTGCAAAAAAAATCTGTTTAATCTACTGGATAAAGCGCAGGAACTTGGTTCGTTTGTAAGGATCGACATGGAAGCATCTGACTATACCCAGAGCACTATCGATATCTTCAAGGAAGCGTTTAAAAAATATGGAAAGCATGTTGGGATAGTGATCCAGGCATATCTGCATCGAACAGCTAAAGATATTAATGATTTGGCCGAGATTGGTGCAGATATTCGCCTTTGTAAAGGTGCTTATAAAGAGCCCGGAAATATTGCGATACAGTCAATGCCAGAAATCAGAGAAGCGTTTAAATCCTACACCAAAATTCTGCTTGAAAAAACCTCTTTTCCGCGAATTGCCACCCATGATGATGAATTAATCGACTGGGTAAAAACCTTTGCTGACGAACAAAACATAAGCAAAGACCGGTTTGAATTTCAGATGCTCTACGGGCTACGCGAAGAGACAATGGAACAGCTTGTAAAAGACGGATACCACGCGCGGGTTTATGTACCGTACGGTACAATGTGGTTCCCGTACTTTAAGCGCCGGCTTATGGAACGCAAAGAGAATATCTTTTTTGTTCTTAAAACAATGTTTAAGAAGTAGCTTCCTTCGTTCTATCACAGCACTCTCTCACTGCCTTTGCAACAGCAGGTGCTACCGAAGTGTCGAAAGCGCTCGGTATAATTTTATCTTCTGATGGGTTCTCCACACAGTTGGCAATAGCTTGCGCGGCGGCTATATAAATTTCGTTGGTTAATGTGGCAGCACGGGCATCCAGCAAACCGCGAAAAATACCTGGAAAAGCCAAAACATTGTTTATCTGGTTAGCAAAATCAGAACGTCCAGTTGCGATAATTCTGGCTCCTGCCTGCACAGCTTCTGCCGGCATTATTTCCGGTGTAGGATTTGACATCGCAAAAATAATGGGATGATCATTCATTGATTTTACCATGGCAGCTGTTAACACTCCCGGAACAGAAACCCCGATAAACACATCCGTCCCTTTTACTGCATCGGCCAGTTTGCCGTCAAGTTGCTTTTCATTGGTGATGGCAGCAAGTTCCTCTTTTACAGGTGTAAGATCACCTCGTTTTTTGTGAATAATCCCGCGACTATCGCACATCACAATATCGCGTACACCAACCTCTCGCAGCAACATAATAATCGCCTTCCCGGCAGCACCCGCTCCATTCACAACCACCCTGATCTTCTCAAACTTTTTTCCGGTAACCTTCATTGCATTCATCAATCCGGCCAGCGTAACCACAGCCGTTCCGTGCTGATCATCGTGCATTACCGGTATATCAAGAATTTCTTTGAGCCGTCGTTCAATTTCAAAACAACGGGGGGCAGAAATGTCTTCAAGATTGATCCCGCCAAACGTTGGTGCGATCATTTTAACAGCCGTGATAATCTCTTCGGTATCCTGGGTATCCAGAATGATGGGGATCGCGTCAACATCGGCAAATTTTTTAAACAGCACAGCTTTCCCCTCCATCACCGGCAATGATGCTTCCGGCCCAATATTACCGAGCCCAAGCACTGCCGAACCGTCGCTCACTACCGCAACGGTATTTTTCTTTGATGTGTAATCGTACACAAGATCGCGGTTTTCAGAAATTTCTATACAGGGCTGAGCCACACCCGGGGTGTAGGCAATACTGAGATCTTCTACCGTATCGAGCGGCATTTTTGATTGGATGGCAACTTTGCCACCATATTTTTTATGTGCCTCTGTGGCTTTTTTTCCAAAATCGTGTGAAGCTTCTGATGGCATGTTAATTCTTAATTTATAGCGTTATTCCGTTTCGTAATCGCTGTCTGTCTCCAAAGCTTCCGGTCGCCAGATGTTATTACTGCGATCAACATCCGCCATTCTAAGCGAGGGATCAATCTCAATCCGAACAATCTCATCTTTGGATACGGGTATTAAAAATTCATATTCAGGAAACACCCATGGCCAGTCTTCTTCTGTATTGCGTGTAATATCAGGCCGTTCATTCTCTTTTTCCCCCCACATAATTCTCATGGGTATATAGTGCTGAACAATCGAGCCGTCAGCAAGCTCTACTTCAACATCAAGTGGCATCGGCATCAGGCCGATTCGATTAAGGGTAACCAGGGTAGATTCACCGGCAGCTGATACATCAGAAACAGCATAATCAATGGTTTTCGTAGTGGTAATCCAGTAGTCATAATACCATCTGAGCTTTATCCCGCTCTCGCGTTCTGCAATACGAATAAAGTCATAACCATCAGGATGGCGAAACTTCCACTCATCAAAAAACCGGTTGAGTGTTCGCTGGAGTGCATCCTCTCCAATAACATATCCCAGCTGATGCAGAAAAATGGCTCCTTTACCATATGAAGCTACACCATAAGCGGTGTTGGTAACATAATGGTCTGCATGCAAATGCATCGGCTCTTCCAGGCCCGCTTCAACTACCCTGAAATATCCATTATAGCGGCTTTGCATAGGGTCTCCCTCACCATTATTAAAAAGCTCATTCATAATAAATGCCGTGGCATATACTGTAAACCCTTCATCAATCCACTGATCGTAAATTTCGTTATTGGCAATGGCTCCCTCATACCATGCATGTACCAGTTCGTGCACGGTTACCCCTACAAGACTTTGAAGCGTGCGATTTCCCGTAATCAATGTACCCATAGTATACTCCATACCTCCGTCGCCACCCTGTATTACAATGTACTCATCATACGGATAGACCCCGTAACGCTCGTTCATATATTCAAAAGCTTTAACTGTATATTCTGGAAGTTCTTTCCAGTTTGCAAGCAACTGTTCCTGCTCAACTTCCGTGGCATTTTCAGCAACCGGATCGGTTTGATAGAAAAACCGAAGCAGTGGACCGTCGGGTACCTGTGCAGTGGTGTGAGTATAATCAGGGTCGGCAGCCCACATAAAATCATGCACATTTTCCGATCGGAAATGCCAGGTAAGCTTATCTCCATCTGGTTTGGTTACATCAGCTTCATCAGCATACCCAAAACCTACCTCTTCAGGATTTTGCAAAATGGATCCAGCTGCAACCACATAATTTCTATCGATGTGTATGGTCACATCAAATGTGCCAAACGGCGCGTAAAATTCGCGGCCAATGTAAGGCTCCGGATACCACCCTTTGCGATCGTAAGCAGCAATTTTTGGGTACCACTGCGCCATAGAAAAACGTACACCTTCAGCATTATCACGGCCAGACCGGCGGGTTTGCAGCGGAACCTGCGCATCGAAATCCATCTCAAATACTACCGATTTTCCTGGAGCTATCGGCTCGTGAAGATGCACCTCCATAATGGTTCCTTTTATGGTGTATTCAACGTCGTGGCCATCTTGGCGCAAGCTGTTTACTTTTTGATAACCAATCTCTGTTTCGTCGTAGTGGTAAATCCTGTCCCGTACTCTTCGGTCGGGGTCTGCAATGGTCCTCGAGCGCTTATCCATCATGCTGTTCGGCTGAAATGCATTGAAAAACAGATGGTAAAAAACCCGGTCAAGAGTATCCGGCGAATTATTATGATACGTCAGTTTTTGATAACCGCTAAACTGATTAGCCGCGGCATCTACATCAATTTCCATTTCATACTCTACTTTCTGCTGCCAATCGCTGCTTTGCGCAGCGGACATTCCGGGAAGAGAGAGTACTGTAATAATGGCTGTTATAACTATAAGTAATATAGTTTTTGGGACGAATGCTGAAGAGAAATTATACACTTATTTATCTGATAGGTTGAGTTTAATGAGATTAAAATGCTGTACGGCTTAGGAATGCACGGCTCAGAGTGGCTTCATCAATATATTCCAGTTCCGTACCCATTGGTATACCGTAAGCAATTCGGGTTACATTTATATCATAATTCTGGAGCAGCTTATTGATGTAGTACGAGGTAGCTTCACCCTCTGAGTCGGGGTTCAGAGCCAGAATTACCTCGGTTACCTTCTCATCGCTGCTGCCTGCACGCTGCAAAAGTTCTTTAATGCGTATATTATCCGGCCCAACATTTTCAAGGGGTGAGATTGTTCCTCCAAGCACATGGTATCGGCCACGAAATTCGTTGGTTTTTTCAATAATGAAAACATCCTGAAACTCCTCAACTACGCAAATAACTCCATTATTCCTTTTTGGATTACTGCATATTGAACATGGATTGGAATCTGTAATAGTGCCACAAACCATACATCTTTGTACCGATTTTTTTAGTTGAATCAGCGATTCGGATAGTTTCAGTACATTCTCTTCGGTTTGCTTGAGCAGATGAATGGCAATTCTCTGTGCAGATTTTCGCCCTGTACCGGGCAGCTTGGCAAGCTCTTCGATAGCCCGTTCAAGAGCTTCTGAGGTTATTTGCATGAAAGAGGCATTAATAATTTGGTATTTTGCAGGCAAATGTGGGCTGGCCTGCTACATCAGTTTGTACACTTGTCAGAGGCCAAATTTACTCATGTCCATTCCCGGCAGCCCGCCGCCCGGTAAGATATCCTTATACACTTCCTGCATTTTTTCCTTTGCGGCTTCTTCTGCTTTGGCAAGCGCTCGGTTTACTCCGGCAACCACAAGATCTTCAATCATCTCTTTATCATCCGGATCAATCACGTCTTTGTCCAGCTCTATGCTGATCAATTCACGCTTACCGTTCGCCTTCACTTTTACCATTCCGCCACCGGCTTCTGCTTCAACCACTACTTCCGTAAGGCGATCTTGTACTTCCTTCATTTTAGCCTGCATGTCTGAAATTTTACCGAACATGTCTGCCATATTAAATTGATTCATATCTCTGTAATATTGTTTTGATTATTTGTTAGAACGGAATCAAACAGGTAAAAATTCATCTTTATGTCGATTCCGGATACATCAGAAGTTTTATGAGTATTCCAGCTCTGCGCCAAACAACTCTACAATGGTTTTAAGGTGTGCATCTTTTTTTTGCAACTGCTTAAACCGATCGTAAGGGCTGAGCGATTCTTCTGTTTGAATTTTCTGTCTTTCACAAATACACGTAAACCGAATATGCACGCCAACCACCTCTTTCATTAATGATGCAAGCTGCATCTTATGCTCTTCAACAGCGGTTACGGCAAACGGACTGTTTACAGATATAATCAGTTCTGTACCCTTCAAATCTTTGAGCCGAACATCTTTAATGATGATATAGAGTGTTTGAGACAGTTGCGTATGTGCAAGGTCGAGAAATCGATCCCACTTCTCTTCGATGTCTTCAATACCGTTCAGTTTTACAGTGCTTCTTTCAACTTCAGCTGGATTCTGCGGAACAGGCTCAGGAGTTTTTGCTATCCCATTTGCCCGATGAGGGTGGTTTATCGACCGAAGAAATGGCTTACCCATCAGCAAATCGCTTAGATCATCCTCTTCCGTAGCCTCATCCACCGGATTAGCAGCATCCCTGTTGATGGGTGCTTCAGCAGGCGGACTGTCCTGGCTTTCCTCAGGCTGAACTTTCTTTTCTTCGATGTTTGAAACGGGATTTTGCTCCGCGGCAGTAACCTCATGAGGCTCTTCAACCGAATTGATTTCAGTTTTTACCTGAGAACTGCTCCTTTCTATCGGTGTACGCTCTTGAAATGTTACAGAAACTCCGGCCGGATCAATTCCTTTTTTTTTTAAATCCTCCATCACTGAGAGCAATTCTCCAAGCTGTTTCACCCTGCTCATGTGAACAAGTTTCAGCATAAGAATCTCAAAATAAACCCGGGGCTGCTCTACGTTCCGCATGTTCAGCTGTGCTTCACTCACTAAATGAAGAATTCTCATGAGGTCATCCTCTGAAAAATGCCGGGAAACATCTTTGTATCTCTGCTTTGTCTCTTCGGTTGCCTCAACCAGGTACATGTTATCTCCTTGAAGAGCAATATACAGATTTCGGATGTGCAGCGTGAGGGACACCAAAAACTCTTGAATATCAATCCCCTCTTTCAAAAGTCTGTCGATCAGGAGCAGCCCTGTTTTTGAATCTCGGTTGGCTACTGCTTTAGTAAATTCGAAAAGCTCTTCGTTACCCACCACATTCAGTGCCTGGGTAAGTTCGCTGTACTGAATAGTAAGCCCGCAAAATGCAATCGCCTGGTCCATCAGCCCGAGGGCGTCACGCAGAGCACCATCGGCCTTTCTTGCGATAGTATGCAGTGACTCTTCATCGATCGTTATTCCCTCTTTTTCACAGATTTCGCGAAGACGGGAAATTATCTCTTCAACACTAATTCGTTTAAAATCGAATCGCTGTACGCGAGACAGAATAGTGGGCAGAACTTTATGAGGTTCTGTAGTAGCAAAAATAAAGATTGCATGCGGCGGTGGTTCCTCCAGAGTTTTAAGCAGGGCATTAAACGCCTGCTTGCTCAGCATATGAACCTCATCGATAATAAATATTTTATAGCGGCCGCTCTGTGGGGGAACTCGCACAATTTCCCGCAGATGGTGTACATCTTCAACTTTATTATTTGATGCCGCATCAATCTCCACTACGTTCAGTGTCTGGCTGAGCGATTCCCCATCAACGGCGTCGTCGATGTTGTTAATGGCGCGCGCAAGTACTCTTGCCATGGTTGTTTTTCCAACACCACGGGGACCGCAAAACATGTAGGCATGTGAAAGTCGGTTTTGCTTGATGGCATTCTTTAAAGTGCTGCTCACGTGTTCCTGAGATACAACATCTTCAAAAGTCTGGGGCCGGTATGTACGGGTAAGTGCCCGGTAATTATTTGCCATTTTTTGCTTCTAATTCAGCAACAATACGTTATTTTTTAATCGATGGTGAAAGGTACAAAAAATGAACTTCCTTTTGGAACCTTAAACACTTTTTTTGATTCACCGGAGCAAACACTACGAAAGTTATTAATTCGTTTTATTTTCGTAAGAATACGTTAATTTTCACCCACTGATGGTTTTATCTTCAAATCGCATATGGTTACTTCTTGCCCTGTTCTGCTTTGGCTATACAGGCACCGCTCTAATTGCGCAGCCGCAAAGAGCCTTCGAGAGAGGCCTCGACGAACTCTACCGGGGCAACACAACCAACGCCCTCGATATCTGGTACACAGCTTACGACCGCAGTGGTGGTGTTGACGGAAGAATTGGCTTTGAATTTATCCGTGTGGTAACCGAACACGAACTAAGAAGTTACTACGAAGCGGCAACCGAAATGTATCTTCGCGCCATAAGCGATGGCGAAGGAATGGACAGCCGGGCTGCTTTACGGCAGGAGATTGACCGAATGAGCCCAGTAATCGGGGAAGGGATACACAGACAGTGGATGGAATGGTGGACAACCCGTGACAGAGAGCTAATACGCGATATGCGCGGATATTGGGTACAAAAAGACCCAACACCGGCAAAAATTACCAATGAGCGCCTTATTGAGCACTGGGAAAGAATCGCTTACTCACGAAAAAATTTCACGCGGAACACCAATACCGTTTACGGCACCGACGACCGGGCACTAATTTATATTCGATACGGAGAGCCGGACAGAAAACGCACAGGCATACTCACACTTCAGAGTTTTAATATCCGGTCCTGGCTTGAAAATCAGGCACACAATTACACAGCGCTTAGTGAAGATTTGGAATTCAGGGATATACTGCCGCGTGAAGATGAAGATATCATCAACCGGTTGCAGAATGCCATCTACGAATTCCATCGCTACCCGGAATACGAGATTTGGTTCTACACGCAATTATCAGATGCACAACCGGAACCGCTTATTTTTATGTTTGGCACCGATGTTAGAAACGATCAGTTTTTGATGCAGACAAGCCTCGAAGATTTTATACCCGAACGTGCGTACTATCCTGACAGAGTGAGGCAGTCCGATTCAGTAGAATTCACAAGAGCAGGAATCACCCCTGCCCTCATGCTCCAGCTTATCTATTACGAACAGCTGACCATGGTAGATCCGTTTTTTGAAAACAGGCTCAATGAACTAAGAACGCGTGTGCTCGATCAAGGCATTGAAGCATTCAGAGGAATGGATCTCGCATTCAGGTCTGAAAGCCAGCAGCTTGTAAGCCAGAGGGGAATCCGAATTGACCGGGAAACATCAACCTACGAACAGAGCATTACTCGTATACCACTCGAAATACACCACTATCGTTTTCTTGATGATGATTTGCAACCCTATCTTTTAACCTACGTTGAGAGTTCGCCCCGGGAAGCGTTTATGATTGACTATCACCGAACAAGAGGGCGCAGTTTTGAAAATAATGGGCTTCAAAACGGACTGGATATTCTGGAGGAAAATCCGCTCTATGAACTGGTGCATAACATCCAGACGTATGACGAGTACTGGAGGGTAGCTGAAATACTTGAAGATTTTTCTGAAATAAATTTGGGAAGCGGTGGCGCTTATCAACTCTCAGAGTCCGTTTTTAAAATTCCACACACCAGCCGTGCAAATCAATCTGTTTCAGTATTGTTAATGAATTACGATCCCGATGCTGTAACCATAAATAATACACCCTTCCCTCCAGAACTGAGAGGCTGGAACAGGCTGCAATATCGACTTCCAAAACCGCTCATCAGCCATTCCGATTCTCTTGAAGTAGCTGATTTGGTTCTGGGTTATCATAGTGAAGAACACATTTCTGAACCGTTCACATTTGCCGTAGCCAACGATCAGATTGTTCCATTTGGCGAATCACTAATTCTCCACTTCGAAGTGTACAACTTACAACGAATGGATAATCAGTTTACTCAATTTGAGCTGACCTACCGAATCCTCCCTGTCGATGATGATGGAAATATATTAACGGATCAAACCGAATTTATTCTCACTCTGAATTTCACCAACGAAGAGAGGCACGTAATTGAAGATCTTGAAATACAAACAGCTGATTTGGATTCCGGTTTATACGAACTGGTTGTACAATTTTCGGACATGGAGTCTCATCAAAGCAGGCAGAGAACAATCCGCTTTGAAGTAGTTGATTGAACTTGACAGGCTAAAAAATCATCAGGCTGTTCTCACTTATCCACCCGAACATTCCATTCTCAAGGCGAACATATTTCCAGTTTTCAACACCATCACTTTCGGCAAAATCAACACGCAAGGTGTACCCTTCGTAAGCAATACTAACAACGGCAGACTGTTCATTCGGCTGTTGAAAAACAGAACCTTGCCTCTCAACCATCACCCCGGTTCCGTATCGGTTTTGCTGGTAGTTAATAATAATCGCAAACAGAAATAAGATTACGGCCAGCCCGATCATCGTGTAACCCGATTTAGTTAGTAGCTTACGAAAATCTTTACGAAACCATGAGCCAATAATCAGTGCAACTCCAAGATAAAGAAACAGAATTGCATAAAGTGTAATGGCCCACAAGCCAAACCTATCCGCAAGATGTTGAAAAAACCTATCCCAGGGAAGTGGAGGTAAAACAGCTGATCGCCTGGAAAAACGTTCATTTACAAATTCAAGCCCCTCATTGGCCAGCTCTTTGGTCTCTTTGTAAGTTTGAGCTTTCATCAGGTAAAATTTCGAGACACCGAGCGAATCGATCTGTGAATAGGCCACTGCCATGTTTAGCCAAAGAGCGCCGGAATGGTAGCCATCATCCGCAATGGATTTGTAAAGCTCAATAGCGTCTCGATACTTATTTTGCTCCAGCAATGAATTTGCTTCATCAAACCGTGATTGCTGTGCAAATATATCCGAAACTAAAACAAGCCAGAGCAGGGCTAACAAAATTGAAGTTTTCAATTTCAAATACTCTCCTTCAGTTCTGCAATTAACGCTTCTGCTTTGATGATATCCTGCCGAAAATCGGCGGCAGAACCGGTTGGGGCATAGCGGATTGTAGCGCACTTATCCAGCATTATGCGAGATTTCTCCCTCAATGGCTCAGGCATACCGGCCACAGAGGCTCTTTCAAGAAGTTCTTTATCAGAAAGGCCGGCAACGGGGAGTGCCAATCTGTCTGCGATAAAATTAAACAGTGCTTCGTGCAACGTACCATAAATTTCTTTTGCATCATTTTTTTCAACGAGTGTTCTGGCAAGCCTGCACTTTTCCATTGCCCGATCTTCCGCATAATATTTTCTTGAAAATTCAATGTCGGTCTCGAGCCGCCTTACCTCTTTTCTTTTGATGTAGGCCACTACAAAAACTCCGGCCGGTATTAGCAAAAGAAACCAGAACCAAAAACTTCCGAAAACTGAACCGGCGGAGTCAATCCTCCAGACAGCAAGCCCTGTAACAGGCTGGAGGCGTGCAGTTTGAAGTGAAACCTGTGCCATCTGATTGTTTTCTGAAGGTAGTGCTTCAAAGCGCAGTTCGGGCAGGGTTATATATCTGTATTGCCTGCTTTGCGGATTAAACACCGCCACACGCTCGGCCGGTATAATATATGTTCCCGGAGCCCTGGCAGCCATTAACTCCGTAAATGTTTTTTCTCCCCGAATGGTAAGTCCGCTTCGCTCAATGTTACTGCTTTCCTGAGGTGTGTAGAGCTCCAAACCATCAGGCAAACTAAACTCAGGCCTGCGAATTAAGGGAATATTTCCGGTGCCTTCAATTTTTGTTATTAACTCAATCGATTCGCCAGTAATAATTTCAGAATCAGATAACCTTCGTTCAACTCTCAGATCACCAACTGCATTCATGGTAACCGCATTCTGCACAGCCGGTAATGGAGTCACATTTAATGTTACCGGCTCCGATTCCAGCGAAACCCTGCGTTGATTACTCCCGGACCCAAAGAAGCTGCCAAAGGGATCATTTCGTGAGGGCTGCGTACGCACACCCACATTCAGTGGAAATTCGGATAATGTAAGCTGCCCGCTTCTCGAGGGAAACAGTGCATAACTCATTAAAGTAGCCGTTCTGTATCGAACTCCGTCTATTATAACAGTTTCGGCCTGGGGCTGCCTCACATTTTGAAGCTCTTCTGTCCAAAATCCATCTGTACGCCAGCCGGCAGTTGGCTGAAAAGATGTAACTTCTATTCCCTGCCGGAAAAAGAGATTTAAACTGGCCACAATTTGCTGGCCGGGTACTGGGTTCATCTCATCAACAGATACTTCGAGGTAAATATCGGGTCTCTGCCGGCGTCCATCTTCCGATAATTGCCCGCGCTCCATAATCTCAATATTGATGGGATTAGTGGTACGCTCTTCACCATCAATGCTTAAGCGAACCGGAGGAATGGTAAAATTCCCGGCTTCGCGGGCTATCAGGTTAAATGAGTAAGTAGTTGAAGTGGTTGTACGGCCATTTACAATGGATATACTGGTGCTTCGCGACGGTGTAGTTGATAAAATCCGTACACCGTCAATAGAGGAAATCACCGGCAATCCTACATCCCTCATGGACGAGCCCGTCACCTCTACATCCAGTGTAAACTGTTCACCAATAAAAATTCGGCTTTCTGAAACAGTTGCCTGCAGCTGAAACTCCTGTGCAGCAACATTTTGTGCCATCAGAATCAGGATGAGCAGGCCACTTAACCGTTTTAATCCATTCAAACCGGTTCTACCAATCATTCTCATTTCGGGAAGGTGGGCTTGAAGATTCTTTTTTTTGATTTTCAAGGAGTTCGCGTTCGAGCTGCTCAAGTGCATCGAGAATATTTTCGGCTTCTTCCGGGGTCATGTCCAGAGGTCGCTGTTCCTGCTCACCGTCTCCGTCCTGATCCTGTGGTGAATCCTGCTGTTGATCCATCTGAGGATCCTGATCCTGGTTCTCAGGCTGATCCTGCTGTTGGTCATCGTCGCCGCCCTCGCCTCCGGAATCATCTTCTGGTTGTTCCTGCTCATCTTGTTGCTGCCTTTTTAGTGCCAGCTCGAAGTTATGCCTGGCATCATCATCGTCGGGATTTTTAATCAGCGCATTTCGAAAGTAATTAAGTGCCTCTTCATAATTTTCATTATCTGTAAGCATTCTGCCCATATTGTAATCAGCCATAGACTGCTCAATCGGCGAATCGGCGAGCTCATTAAAACGACTGTACGATTCTGCAGCTTCATCGCTCTGCCCAAGCCGGCTTAAAGCATTCCCAAGATTAAAATGAAGTCTGGCATTATCGGGATCCTGCTGAATAGCCTGCCTGTAGAGCTGCACGGCTTCTGAATAGTCCCCGCGCTCAAACGCAGCATTTGCTTTACGCGCGTCGTTCACCGCCGAGGCAGTAAGAAACACAAATAGAATGATTAAGCTAACTATTCTCATGATTACGCTATTTCGGTTGAACAGAATTATAACGTCTGTTTGTTTTTGTGAGTATAAGCCGTTTTATGAATTATCCTCGAGCAGCGCAAGGGTTTCCTCATTAAGGCTCAGATTTGTGAACACGTTCGATACATCATCATTCTCATCGAACAGATCCATGAGTTTCAGGTTTTTCTGAGCTGTTTCCGGATCGGCCGACACTTCTGTCATTGGAATACGCTGAAGTTCTGCCGATTCAATTGAGATCCCCTGTTCTTCAAGCTTTTTTCGCACAGAGATCAGATTTTCGCGGGATGTGAACACCTCGATAAACTCTTCTTCAATCTCCACATCGTCTGCACCGGCATCAATGGCCATCAGCAT
>SLGA01000187.1 GCA_007123985.1 Balneolaceae bacterium
GTTCAAGCCCCGACCAGTTGATTCGCCAGTTTGGAAGCGGTACTGCGGTGAAATTTCTCTTCCCGATTGAATTTGAACTGCCGAGGTATGCCTGCCTGAAATCTTCTTGTAAATTTACGCGATTAAGCAGTGTATTGGTCTCACCTGCCGGATCCCGGATTATATTTTCACCAAGTTCCATTCCATCAAATGCTGCCTGCAACTGGCTTCTGAAAAGATCTTCATAGCCACCGCCAAAAGCCCATACACTTGATGTAATTGTGCCCGACGCACTCCGAACAGATGTAATCATATTATCCGCGTCAAGAGAGATAGATTCCGTAATCTGTTCTTCCCACTGCGTTTGCCAGTTCAGATCCACCGTAACATTGCTGAATGGATTAAGCTGTGTTCCCAGGGTGAGATTATCATTAAAAGTGTTGTTTGCAGGTATTTGAATAGTAGATGTGCCGTCGGGGTTCGATATTAGTCTGTCCTGTGATATCCGTTCGATTATTCCAAGCCTGTAGCCAAACGAAGGGGTAAAAGAATCACCGGAAAACATATCGAAAAATTGTGAACCACCCTGATAACCTGCTTGTGCCGATGATTTTGCATTATTATATGTTATATCAACACTATTGAAACTGAATACAGCAAGTGCCATTTTCCTGCTATAGTATATGAGGCTTTCACCAACTGTATACGACAAATCATCCTCTTCGCTATTCCCTTGTCTTCTTGTCAGTCTGTCGCGCCGTTCCTGGTTATCGGCCGAAACTGCATCCTCATAGAATGAAATCCTGTTCAGTAAATTATTCGCATCAATTCGCAGGGTATGATCCAGCCGGAACGTGTTAGAAACTCTCGCTCCCAGGTCTGAACCAAACGGTGTATTTTCCCACCTGAATCCGCCGGCATACCGTGCATTATAGGTAAGCCAGTTGAGCGGCCGAATCTGGTTAAATCTGGGTTGCCAGCTGGCTGTATAGTTTTCTGTATAACTATTTCTTCTCGGAGATAAATCGCCGGAAATCAAATCTCTGTAAACATCCATAGAAGGCACTAAACCGAATGCGGTACTGTCAACACCCGTAAATTCTCCTTCCGTTACAGATATTCTGGCGAGGTCGAAAACGCTCTGCGATTGAAATGATGTATTTATTGAGCGGGTAAGGTTATATCCAAAGCCAAAGTTGGTATTGTAGGTAAAACTATGTGTTTGCTGCAGGGGCTGCTCACCTTCACCAAGCAAAATTCGGCGCTTTCTCTCTTCGTACGATCGTCTTGTACTCACCGAGGTTGTAATGTTGTTTGGGGTATAACCCAGCTGAAAGCCCGATAAAGACCCTAAAACGGGCACATCCTCAAGAAATCCGAAAGGTCTTAAAAAGCGTACATTTCTGATGGCCAGGTTATATCTGACTGAGGCATTGTAATTCCAGTTATCCTGAAACCGGTATTGTGGATTTCTGCCGTTTGTGGTGTTGTAATTGTAGTTAAGTGTGGTGTTATCCACCAGAGTTCTCGTAATCGGGTTTTGTGAATTCCGCTTGGATATATTGGAGAAATTGATGGCATACGTCTCGTTTAATGTTTCGATCTCTCTCCTCTGCTGGCTGATCAACCGCTCCTGCTGTTCTTCACCTATATCGGTTCGTGCAAGTACCGCATCTTCAAATTCAGAGAAGCGTATATCACCCTGATTGGGCAGATATTTTGGTATGGATGAAGATCTCCGTGCAGAAAGGTTTACAGGTATGTTCCATCCATATCGATCGGGGATAAAACTATCCAGATTGATGGTTGTATTGACATCATAAGCGAGCTCGTTACTCACTCTTCGCTGCCCCAATCGAGAATCGATCGAGCCAAAGCCCTGTGTTTGCCTCGAAAGGCTTGCGTTCACGGTGGCAAAATCGGCAAGTCTCAGTGTTGAATTTGCAGAAGCAGCCCAGCCTCTCTCATTATCAAAACCGGATACACGCAGCTCGTTCAGCCAGAATTGAGCATTCAATATTGGAGTACCGTTGCCTGTAGGGTCTGAGGGATCAAAAGGATTTCTGATCCCCATTCCAACTTCTGTAATCCGTCCGAGTGATGGATTACCCCGAATAGCTACAACTGCGCCTGGCACCGAATCTTCCAGAATATCCGAACGCTCATACAGTTCGGAAAAATCATTACCCGCTTCCTGATCGCGAAGCTGTTTCAGTTGATTAAATGCTGTGAGAACAATATTCATACTGTTCTCATCATAAAGCCAGACCCTCTCGGCCTCATCCAGTAACTGGCCGGAATTTCCTGGATCAAATGGCATATAGGGGAAATTTGGATCTGAAGGTGTTACCGGCTGCCGGTATTCGTAGTAGTTGTTTTCAATGTCGTTGCCAAAGCGCATCACCAGTTCGGCATCTTCTCGATTTTCATACCCTTCTCCATGAACAAACATTCTCATGTTGGAGTAATTGAGCAGATCCAATCCACCGGGATAAACTCGTTTGATCAGTTGAATGCCGCCGGGACTGAGGTTTGTTACATCAAGTACAATTGACTGTTCATTCTGCAGAGATTGAAGCTGGCTTCCACGGTTCTGAGCGCGTATACCACCAGCCGGTTGTCTGTAAGGGACTGGCCTGCGATTTGAATTTTCTTCAATATTTATTGTACTTACCCGCAGCTCTGCAGATGGGTCGCTGTTCTGATTGATATTTTCATCCTGCCTCCATTGGCTTCCTACAAACTCAAGCGTGGCAAAACGCATCGTAAATGGCTGTTCATAGCCCGACATCCACATCCGAACATATGTAATATTCTGAAAATCGTTGATATCTCCCACCTGCCGCTTAAATTCACTCAGCGGAATACGCACTTGATACCATCGGTCTTGCTGGCGGCTTCCGGGAACTCTGTCAACAATGTAGGTTTCGGGACGTGCAGCTTCCAGGCCTGCCTCATCCGCGGGATTAAATGCAACTTCGTACTGAAAATACGCGTTTGTGAGTGCCACGGACGAGGGGTTTACAAGACCTTCAGTATCTGGGCGGTTTGTGATTGCACGCTTATCGCTCTGATCGATAGGTGTGTTGCCATCAGGGAAGCCAAGTAGCCTGTGAAAACGCTCATGCAGAGGCCTGTCCTGAACATCCGACTGACCGTAAAAGATATAGTCATCGTTTGAGGGATCTTCCTGAATTCGCTGAAATTTCTCACTCTCATCTCCAAATTGTTGCCTCATTTCTTCAACAAAGTCTGCGAAGACAGTTTGCTCATCTAGCCCGTTTACACCACCAGTATTTGGTAAACCATCGAGGCCTACATCTTCAAGATTTCGGTTTACATTCGAGAATTGCCCTTCGGGAGGCGGCGGATTTGCGGGTAGTGCCGAGCGCGGATTAGAGGTGTTGTCAAGAATTAATGTTTCAGGATTGAGAGCCAGGCCATCTTCGGTATTGATTTTTGAATTGGGTATAACATCCTCGGAGACCAGACCAATATCGATGAAGATTTTACCATCGTAATCATCGATGGATGCTCCTGCGGGTAAACGTCCGTCCGGTAAAATCGGCTGAACCCAGAATTCGAGAAACTCAATGTTGTTTTGTGTGAAATCTTCCTGCCCGGATGGAATTACCGCCGTCATTCCTCCCCAGGTTTTTTCAGGTTCATTTTCAAGGAGCTGTCTCAGGTTCATGTTGTAATTGTACTGCCCCCTGGCAGTTGGGTTATAAAAAACATCGAGAGTTGTAATGATCTCTTCCTGAGGATTTTGAGTTTCACGCCCCGGAAATACATCTGTTACTCGAACGGGGGTAGATTCCGGAGTAAATTCAACATTATCAAGAATGGTGGAGATGTTTCTTGGGATGGTGTACCACGAAAATTTCGAGCGCAGATCGGATCTGTCTAATCTGGATTGTTGTGTACTTACCGGCTGTCCGGGAAAATCTTCCTCTTCAAAAAATCCCCGGTCAGGGTCGTATCCGGGTACAGCAGCCGGGGCCGCGGCGAGATTCCATCGTGTGGCATTCAGCAGATTTACTTTGATGCTGGCTCCTTCAAAGTCATCAATAAATGATAAGCCCTCCTCCTCATCAGGGAAAAGCTCATTATTTCTAATTGCACGCCGTACTGCACGGGTTTCTGATACACCCGGACGCAGCTGAGCAAATTCACCGCTGAATGTGAATTCTGAATTTTCTCTTGTTTGCAGAATTGGCAGGGAATCAAGAAACCTGGTAATGAATGGTGTATCGAAACGGGCGTTCGCATCAAGGCCAAACACAGAGTTATTGATGGGTTCATCACCAATTCGAATTTTATCATCCAACGGGCGTTCACTGAACCTGAAGAAAGTTCCACCAACCCGAAAGTCGTTCGTGATTTCGTACTCAGCCCGCAACCCCGTAAATGTGCGCTGCTCTATGGATGTAAGCGACTGATTCTCGTATTCAATCCTGATATCCTGCCCGGGGGCGGTGTATCGGTCATTTAATATTGTAATGCTCCCGAATGAATAGTCTACCTGGTAATCTACATTCTCCTGAAGCTGCGATCCATTGGCATATACCCGAACAGAACCTTCAACCAGTGCAATACCAAGATTAAAATTTTCCTGAGCGCCTCCACGCGAGGTGCCCGTAAACTGGTAAAAACTGTTCTTCGAACTTTGGGCCGCATTTCGCTGACGTTCTGTATAAAGTTCAGTGTATGTTAGCCGATTGATATCTTCTTCTGATGCAGGTGAATCTTCGAGTACTTCCCGCAAGCGGGCACCAAATGGTTCCAGGTATGGAAAAATTATCAGACCATTCTGTGCATCCACTGTTCCGGTACCGAAATCGAGCTGGTTATCCGGTTCAAGAGCTCCCTGCGAATCTACCCTGTCGAGCCCAAGATCCTGAAGAAGCGTGGTATTTCGTCCCGGCAGCCTGTTTCGTGCAACATTTTCTTCGGTAAATTGCAGCTCCAATTCAAGGCTTTCTCTTGTAATATTTGTTACGCCAAGCGAGTAGATATTTCGCATAGTGATGGGAAACAAAAAGTTATCTGTTGAGACGTTTTTTGGCCTCAGCATTTTCAGAAAAATTCTGTCTCCCCCGCCCCGGTTTATTTCACCAACATTTACAATTTCATTGCCGGGTCCTCGATACGTATAAGCAACGGCGAGTACCTCCCTTGATCCAAGTGATCGTCTCAGAGATAAATAACCGGAAATCTTATTGATGGTATAATCCACTCCCTCTTCAAGTAGTGTAAAATAACCCTCTTCAAAATTTCTTGAATCCTGAATTCCAAGATCGGAGGCTGATATCCCTTCCTGCGGATCTCTGAATTGATTGAGCAGATCGTCAGAAAAATTATCAAGCCGGTTATCGGGAGGGCCAAATGATCCATCCGGAAGCTGATTCACTCCTATCTCAGCCAGGGCCACAGCAAGCCTTGCCCCTTCGTCTGATTGAATGTTCTCTCTGAGAATCCAGATCTCCACATCGGCAATTTGCAACGTTTGCGATAGCTGCTGCGGATTTGCCATGCTGCTTTCGAACTGCTGGCGGGTATAAAAGTCGAGAAAGAAGTGCCTGTCATCGCTGTAATCTGCAGGGCGAATTTGAATTACTCTCTCCTGCGATCCGCCACGGATTGTTTCCACATTACTTTCACCATCCTGCTGAGAAACCACGGAGGTTAAGCGCAGTGAACCGAGTTCTGCCACACTTTTAATCCCAAATAGAGCCCCGCTTCCACGAATTAGCGAGTTGCCTGTGTTCATGCTCACGTTCCCCATCTCTATTGATTTGATGATCTCATCATCATACCCCTGATAGACGATATTCAGCCGGTTCTGGTAATCGAATGTTCGTTCGGTATCCCAGTCTGTCTGGATGGTGAGCTTATCACCAATATTTCCTTGAATATTAAGCTGCAAATTTTGCTCAAATGTAGGGTCAACTCTTGTCTGTTGATCGGGTGGCAGCGAGGGATCTTCAGATCGCTGGACAGATGCACCCACATTCATCTGCGCTACGCCGTTCACACGAAGATTTACCTCGGGTTTGCCAAAAATAGTGGTAAATGCCGATTGTCTGCCTCCGGGAATTTGAAGGCTGAAATCGAGCAAACCACGCTGGGTCTCTTGTCTCTGTCTTGATTCTATCACTAACCTCTCCCAGTTTTCGCGCAGGGCATTCTGTCTGTTCAGCTCAGCATACTCTTCAAATGTCATCGAGGTTGGAATTCCGGACCGATATCCTGAAATTTTCTTTTCGATATAGAAACCTCCATCGGGCCGAACGGAAATCTCAAGTTCCTCGGCAGGAAGTGTAATAAAATAGAGTCCTGGAATGGATCGTAAAAAGGGCCGGGAAATGAGCTGCGCATGTATCGGCCTGAATGCCTTCAAAAAAGCAGGGCTTGGGGGTACAGTAATCGTATCAGAAATGGCCTCTTCAGCATTCTCATCAACTGTATTTTGTGCATAGAGATTACCTGCACTCAGTAAAAATATCACTGAAAATACCAACAGCAGAAATAAACGACGCAGTTCAAACACAGACTTTAACTTTTACACAGCTGATGATTTATGTACAGCCGATGTGATAACAAACAGAGATTTTAAAAAAGTTTAACGCCGTAACAATGTTGCGATAGGAAATAGTTATTTTATTCTGACAAATGACCAAGTAAATGGGATAATAAAGCATTACCTACTATGTTGAAAGTGTTAAACAGATAATTCTTTTGCTTTATTGCCGTAACTGTTTTTAATCGGTGTATCGCATAGATCTGTTTTTATTGCGTTATGGTTCTAAGGAGAAAGTATTATCTTCAAACCCATATTGAAAATTAACCCTATTAGGTGCTACAGGTTGACTTCCATCCATGATTAACCACGTTCAGCGAGATCTTCTTAAGAAACACATCGGTCCGTTTCTATTCTGTTTTTTTACGGTGATGTTTATTCTGCTGATGCAGTTTCTGATACTTCATGTAGATAAACTGGTTGGAAAAGGTTTACCCATGATGATTGTGATTGAACTGATTTTGAACAATCTGGCCTACATGGTGGTACTCGCTATACCGATGTCTGTACTTATCTCTACCCTGATTGCCTTTGGAAAATTTTCAGAGTGGAA
>SLGA01000142.1 GCA_007123985.1 Balneolaceae bacterium
AGCTCGCTAAATAAGTACCTTTAAACCAAACATAAAATCAAAAATACGCAGTGCCGCAACGAATTCTGCATCATCACTTACCGAAAGAGGTTGTACTTTCTTATGTGCATTTACATCATGTGCAAGAAACCTCAGACAAAGATCAGCAGGAAGCAACCACCGGGGCAAAACTTATCAAACAGCTTGCAAAAAAATACCTCGATGAAACTGTAACAGAGTTTGTATCTGTGAAGAATGAAAAGCCAAAAGCGTTCATCAAAGGTCACGAAGTTTCAGTAAGCTTTTCGCATACAAAACTTGGTATCTCCGCAGCAATTTCAAAATCACTTACAGTTGGCTGCGATATAGAATTGTGTAACAGAACAGTAAGTCCGGCATTGATTTCCCGAATGCGTTGCCCGTTTGAGGGTGAAAATCTATATAAACATGCTGAACCCATTCAGATATGGACTCTGAAAGAGGCCTCGCTGAAAATGATTGGAACGGGCCTTAGAAAACCAATGAACAGCGTTACAATTACAATGCTGGAAGATTCACTTTTTGATGTGGATTTTGGTAATGGAAAACGGGCAAAAATTTGTAGTTTTCAGCATAAAAATCATTGGATATCTATTTGCTACCAGAAATAAAAAATACCTTTAGCGCCTCTCTATGAATATTACCTCATTTAGCCGTGAAGAGATTACACAAAAACTTGAAGCAGCAAAAAAAAGAGTAGATTTATCTGAATCTGTTCGGATTATTTTTGCTCCTCAAACCATCCATTCCATCAATATTGATGAAGTTTCCAACGTGTATGCCCATCTTGGCCGTACCGATTATGATACAGTTGTTATTGTTGAGACACACGACGGTAATGCCGAAAAAAAATTACTGATGCCTACCTTTAAATTTGTGGATACAGCTTTGGGTAATGTGGAAGCAAATGATCATCTGCGAAACGATTTTGCAGATGAAGATGATGATTTTTTCATTAATGATGATGCATTTGATGAAGATGTTAGCCTTTACAATCAGCTGATGATGCTTCAGTGTGCGCTCGATGATTTTAAGGTTCTGAGTATTCAGATTACAGACGAACGATCGTTTTATGTTAAGGAGCTCGTTTCTGCAATTAGCGAGATTTTGGCATCAAAAAATGTGCTGATTGTTTTTTGCTGCGACCTTAAACCGGAAAAAACTGATGAGTTGAAACAGATTGTGAGAATGTTTGAGGCAGAAAGTGAATCTGAATTGATGAACTATCTGAACGGCGGACTCGCTTCTGTTGATGGGTTAGGTGCGTTTATTTGTGGACTTCTTGTGGCGAAAAACTGGAACCTGCGCCTCTGTTTTGAAGCACTTGATCCCAAAAACAGAAATCCGGAAAACCTGCTTACCGGTTTTGCAGATATGCAGCGTGAACTTCTCCTCAAATGAAACAGAATAGTTTCACCATTACAGTAATTGGTTCGGGTGCTGTTGGGGGTGCATTAATTCATTTTATTAAAAACAGTTCGTACAGTCTTAGATCTATTTGGAACAGAGCTGGTGGTATCGTATTTCAGGAAGATGGATCAGAGGTAATGATTGCATCAAGTTTACCTGTTTCAAAGAATCAAATCGGTGATTTAGTGATACTTGCTGTACCCGATGATGCGATTTCCACAGTTACTTCAAAGCTTTCAAAAAAAGATTTTCCGTGGGAAACTAAAAGTGTGATTCATTGTTCGGGCAACCTTTCCTCTGATGTATTATTGCCTCTTGATGAGTGCGGATGCAGTACCGCTTCCATGCATCCAATCCAGACGTTTAAAAGGGGAGATAAATCAGATCGGTTTAGAAATATTTTTATTAGCCTTGAGGGTGATAGCGATCTTATAGAAACTCTTACTTTGCTTGTCCGAAAAATGGATGCAAAAGAACTGATTTTAACTCCTCAGCAAAAAAGCTCGCTCCACATAGCAGCGGTACTCTCTTCCAATTATCTGGTTTCATTAATGCATCAGGCAAAGGTAATACTGGAAAATGCTGGTGTGTCTGATGGTATCGAGCTTTTGGAGCCGCTTATCCGTCAAACCATTCAAAATATTTTTGATAAAGGAACTGTTGAAGCGTTAACAGGTCCTATTTCAAGAGGGGATGTGAAATCAGTAAATAAGCATGTAAAAGAACTTCGAACTGATGAAAAGTCGCTGCAGGTTTATAGAATTCTGGGTGAAATAGCTGCACAGATAACAAATTTGAAAGGTGAATTATCTACATCAAAAATCGATCAGATCATGGCGGCCCTGCGATCTGACGACACATAAATTCGAATACCACCGGTTACGAGTAGCCAATCCAAACAGCTACCACCAGAGATATCGCGCAGATTGCGATCAGTTTCAGCAGGAGAGGCATCACGAATTTAAACCATTTCTCATACGGGATGCTCGCCAGGCCCAAAATTCCCATCAATACAGGGTTGGTGGGTACAATCATGTTCATTAACCCATCGCCAAACTGAAAAGCCAGAACGGAGATTTGTCGTGAAACACCCACAAGATCCCCAATGGGCGCCATTAGTGGCATAGTAACAAGTGCCTGGCCGCTGCCGGAAGGGATAAAAAAGTTCAAAATACTTTGAATGAACAGCATGCCTACAGCCGCGATCTCAGGTCCTGCGGCCGAGAGGGGTGCAGCTAAAAAGTTTACAACGGTGTGCAGAATTTCACCATCCTCCATCAGCAATGCTATGGATCGGGCAAAACCGATTAACAATGCGGTACCGGTAAGTTCAGCCGCACCTCTGCCAAAAACCTCAGCCATTTTGTTCACCCCAATTCCTGCTATTAATCCGGCAAAAAGTGCAAGTGCTAAAAAGAGTGCGCCCAGTTCAACCAGGTACCAGTCATACAAAGCAATTCCGGCAACTACTACAGCAAGTGCAAGGAGAGTAACGGCTAAAACAGCAACTGTTTTTAATGATAATTTTGGAAAATCAGGTGCATCTTGATGGCTGTTTGCTTCCATTCCATAGACCAGGCTATATTCAGGATTCTCTCTCACTCTTCGTGCATATGCCCAAACATGATGAAAACCAATTGCGAGAAGCGGTACTGCAACGATTAAACGAAACCATGCTCCGGATACCGGTTCGATGCCGGCAACATCCTGTGCAACAAGCAGAGTGAAAGGATTTAAAACGGCAATTGCGTAACCGATACAATATCCCACAACCATTGTTCCGATAGCTGTGATGGAATCCATTTTCAAAGCAACACACATTGAAACCAGTATTATTGCAAACGGAATGTACTCTTCAGCCATACCCAGCGTTGCAGATGCTGCAGCAAATGCAAACATGGTTAAAAATAGGAGGGGACCGGGTTGGTTACCGAATGATGTGATCAATTTTCCAAGTAGTGCATCAATGGCACCGGTTTCACGAACAACGGCAAGTGCTCCACCGATGATAAGTACAAAAAAAATGATTCCCTGAGCATCTGCAAATGCACGAGGTACAACGGTAAATAGGGAAGTGGCCGGTAAAAATTCTTTCTCTTCGTACACTTCAAAGGTGCCTGGAAGCACCACATCACGCCCAAATTCGTTGGGTTCGGTACTAAACTCCCCCGATGGAATAATCCAAGTGAGAATGAGTGCTGCAGCCATTAAAAAAAACAGTAGAACAAGTGTATGCGGTATTTTGATCTTCAAGATGTAATCTAATTTTGGATGCGTTTATTCATTACGAGAAAGAATAAGTTATTTCTGATAGAATCGGAATCTAATCATCAGTTCTCCATTCATTTCTCAACATAATTTGCGATATTCAGGCAAAACAGTTCAGAAAAAAGTATTGGAATTATTGTGAAAGAATTCATCAAAATAGCATCAGGACAGGGTTTTTGGGGCGATCTGCCTTCGGCACCCATCAATCAGGTAAAAAACGGAAAAATTGACTACCTCGTGATGGACTACCTTGCAGAGGTTACCATGTCGATCATGCAGAAACAGAGAATGAGAAACGAAAAATTTGGCTATGCGAGAGATTTTGTTGATGTAATTGAAGCAACACTGCATGAGATCAAAAATGAGGGTGTTAAAGTGATATCCAATGCAGGTGGTGTGAACCCGAAAGCATGCAAAGATGCAATTTTGGAAGTAGCAAATAAAGCAGGTGTCACCGGATTAAAAGTGGCTGTGGTTGATGGTGACGATATTTTACCGGAACTGGATCAACTTATAGAGAGTGGGCATTTGTTAAAAAATATGGAAACAGGCGAGGCCATCTCCACAGTGAAAGATAATCTGCTGAGTGCAAATGTCTATTTTGGATGCAGGCCGATTGTTGATGCTCTCAAAAAAGGTGCTGATATCATCATCACCGGCAGAGTGACGGATACAGGCCTTACTCTGGCACCAATGGTTTATGAGTTTGGCTGGGAGTTTGACAATTATGATCTGATGTCGGCAGGAACGATTGCAGGGCACATTATTGAATGCGGCGGACAGGTATCCGGCGGGAATTTCACTGACTGGGAGCATGTGAATAACCTTGTAAACATTGGATTCCCAATTATCGAGGCTTATCCTGATGGTTCTTTCTATGTAACCAAGCATGAAGGCACAGGGGGATTAATTTCAGAGATGACCGTAAAAGAGCAGCTCATGTATGAAATTGGCAATCCTGCTGAGTACATCACACCGGATTGTATTGCAGACTTTACAAGCATACAACTAAAGCAAGATGGTAAAGACAGGGTAAAAGTGTGGGGAATTGCGGGCAGGCCCGATACACCTACATTTAAAGTTTCTGCAAGTTACATTGACGGTTATAAACTTTCATCAACACTTGTTTACAGCTGGCCCGATGCATTGAAGAAAGCGAAAGCGGCAGGTGATATTTTGTTGAAACGCGCTGATAAACTTGGAATCTCATTCAGAGACACAAATATCGAGTTTGTTGGGCTGAACTCTTGTAATGAAGATATAACAGAACTGAAAAAAGATCAGAGCGGCCTAAACGAGGTACAGCTGAGAATCAGTGTACATGGTGATTCCAAAGAAGATTTAGACCGGTTTGGCAAAGAGATTGCTCCACTTATACTAACAGGGCCAAGCGGAGTTACCGGTTTCGCGGGCGGGCGGCCACGGGCTAGCGATGTGGTGGCATATTGGCCTGCTCTGCTAAATAAAGACGCTGCTACTCCCATAGTTACACTTTATGATATTTAGTCAGAGCATAAGTATCTAACCGGAAGGATTACATCTGTTTGATTATTTTTAACAGGCATACTCCAAAAAAATTCAGGAACAAGAGTGAATAGTTCGTTAAATTCAGCACCAATCAAATATCATAAAAAAAATTCAGGACTAAGACGAAGGATATGGTTATAGGGATCATCGGAGCAGGATTATCGGGATTGACAGCCGGAAGATTACTTGCAAAAGCAGGCCATGAAGTCACAATATTTGAGAAAAGCCGCGGTTTTGGCGGAAGAATGGCCACTCGTTATGCAGGGAAAGATCTCGGGACCAAACTCGATCATGGAATACCTTACTTCACAGCTCAAACCTCTGAATTCCGATCGTTCGTTGCTGAACTCATTGAAAAAGGCATTATCAGAACTTGGGGTAGAAACTTTTCGGCATACGATGGCGAAAACCTGATCAATAAAAATCCTAATGACTCCAGAGACGTTATTTATACATCGACCAACGGAATGAATAAAGTTGGTAAATACCTCTCTCGTTGGGTAGATGTAAAGCAGGAAAGTAAGGTTGGCGGCTTAACATATATTGGGAAAAACCGCACAAAAAAACGTGCCTGGATGATAAATATGACCACAAGTAAAGCTTTTGGCTTTGATGCAGTTATAATTGCACTGCCAGCTCCCCAGGCATATGGAATTTTATCAACAACTATAGATGAGATAAACACGCTTAAAATTGTAAGGCGGCTTGATGAAGTTAATTACCGGCCTTCTTTCTCATTAATGGTAGGATATGAGGATATTGAGCAACCAGACTGGCAGGGGATAATCTGTAATAACAGTATTCTCGATTTTGTTTCCAATGAATCTTCTAAGCGGGAGAATAGTGTAGAAAGCACATTTGTTCTGCACGCAAATGCTGCATTTTCCCGTAAGCATCGCGATGGAGACAGGGATTTAGTAAGCCGTGAGATGCTTGCAGAGTTTTCGCAATTTGCCGGTGGCTGGGCAGCATCACCTGTTTGGCATCAACTTCACTTTTGGCGATACAGCCGCCCTCAGGTGCAAATTAAAAAACCATTTTTTGAGCTCGAAGATAAAAACGCACCTTTAGCATTGATTGGAGACTACTACAATGGCGATGGTGTGGAAAGTGCATACAAGTCAGGTTATGATCTTGCAAATCACTGGATAGAAAAGTTTAAATAATAAAAGGATAAACAATCAGAGGCACAATTCAGTTAAAATAAAAAAGCTGAATGGTATCAGACAGCATGTTGTTTGATTGACTTCTCCGACATGCAAAATTCCTTACTGTGGAATCACTAAAAAAACTGAATCAATACTTAAAGAGGTATAAGGGAACCATTATTCTTGGTGGGATATTTCTGACTGCCTCTAATTTTTTCCTGATCTGGATACCGGTACTGATACGCCAAACCATGGATGAAGTGGAAGCGCTCGGTGCTGATCAAACCGGCGAATATTCCTCACTATTTACAATTCTCTTTTCAAGTGAAGCAGGCGCAGTTCTTGCCTACAATTCGTTGTTGCTTATCGGTACAGTAATTCTCTATGGTCTTTTGCTCTTCGCAACCCGCCAAACATTGATCGTGAGTTCAAGAAAGATTGAATTTGATATCCGTAACACCATTATGGATAAGCTTCTGCAGTTACCACAGAGATTCTTTTCTGCAAACAGAACCGGCGAGATATATGTACGGGCAACGGAAGATGTTGGAAGAGTGAGGGAATATTTCGGGCCTGTACTCATGTATACGATCAACACAATTACCCGTGCTGGTTTCATTATCACTATGATGATTTTTGTAAATTCAGAGCTCACTTTTTGGGCTCTTCTGCCGTTGCCTTTTTTGTCGGCTTTTGCGTATTGGGTGAGTGGTTTTATTAATAAATATC